>NZ_RZSX01000011.1:0-19840 GCF_004023105.1 Mesorhizobium sp. M5C.F.Ca.IN.020.32.2.1
AGTTTGAGGGCCATCATGAACAGGTATCTTTTGTCGGCCGGCGCGTTTTTCGTCTTGGGGACAAGCGCGACCTTCGCCCACGTCACGCTCGAAACGCAGGAGGCGGCGGTCGGTTCGACCTACAAGGCTGTCCTGCGCGTGCCGCATGGCTGTGAGGGCAAGGCGACGATGGCGGTGCGCGTGCAGATCCCGGAAGGGGTGATTTCGGTGAAGCCGATGCCGAAGCCGGGCTGGACGCTGCAGGTCAAGAAGGGCAGATACGAGAAATCCTACCAGCTCCATGGTCAAGCGGTGACATCAGGCGCTAGGGAAGTCGATTGGAGCGGCGGCAGCCTGCCGGACGAATTCTACGACGAGTTCGTCTTCCGCGGGACACTGGCGGCGGATCTGCCGACCGGCCAAACGCTCTATTTCCCGGTGGTGCAGGAATGCGATGGCGTTGCCGAACGCTGGATCGAGATTCCGGCGGCCGGCCAAGATGAGGATGCGCTGGAATATCCCGCGCCTGGTCTCAAGCTGCTGCCGAAGAAGTGATCCTTAGGCGGCGCCCTCTATCCGAAAGAGCGCGCCGCTGTTTGTGTGGCAGTGGCATGAGCGCGGCACTTTTCCTGCGGACGATCTGCACAACCAGCAAGCGCGCCGGTCGGCTTGCGGTCGGGCAGCTGGCTGCGATCGTGCTGCTCGCCATAATTGCTGCGCCAACTCAGGTCTTTGCCCATGCGGCGCTGATCACGACCGAGCCGGCTGATGGCGCGGTGCTGGGACAAAGTCCTACGCAATTTTCGCTGACCTTCAGCGAACCGGTGTCACCGCTGGTGCTGACCTTGGTGCGGCCTGACGGGACGCCGGTTCCGCTGACGTCCTTTCGGCTCAGTGTCCAGACGGTCGAGATCGACAATCCGCAAACGCTCGAGTCCGGCACACATGTGCTGAGCTGGCGGGTAATTTCCGCCGATGGCCATCCGGTCGGCGGCTCGGTGCTGTTTTCCATCGGCGCGCCGAGTGCTACGCCGGCCGTCTCCGAAGTCGTCGACCGGGGTCTGAGGTCGGCGATCTGGATCGGCAAGATCTTTCTCTATGTCGGCCTCTTTCTCGGCGTCGGCGGCGCCTTTGCCATCGCTTGGCTGGCGAAGGGCGGACGTTCCGGCCAGCGCTTCGCCATCGCCGCAATCCTATGCGGCCTTGTCGCGGCGCCTTTGTCGCTCGGCTTCCAGGGACTGGACGCGCTCGGTGCGCCGCTCGTCCGGCTGGCGCAGCCGGGCGTCTGGCAAGCCGGGCTCGGCACAAGCTTCGGCTGGACGGTCCTGGTCGCGCTGGTGGCGCTCGGGCTTGGGCTGCTGTCGCTTGTCGGGCCGCGCGGCGGTGCAAAACTGTTTGCCGTTGCCGGCTTGGCCGCTGTCGGTGCCGCCCTCGCCGCCAGCGGGCATGCAAGTGCCGCCGAACCGCAATGGCTGACAAGGCCGATGGTGTTTCTACACGGTGCCGGCATTGCCTTCTGGGCCGGGGCGCTGGCGCCGCTCAGTCTCGCCATCAGGCGGAAGCCGGTCGAGGCGACGCCTTTCCTGCGCCGGTTTTCCCAAGTGATACTGCCCGTCGTGGCCGTGCTTACGGCCACCGCCATCGTGCTGGCTGTCATCCAGGTGCAGGCGCCCGCAGCTTTGCTCGAGACTGCCTATGGCGGGCTGCTGCTGGTCAAGCTGGGACTGCTGTTCTTTCTGTTCACGCTGGCCGCGACCAACCGCTGGAAGCTGACCGGTCCGGCCGACGCGGGAGAGACAGAAGTACAGAGGAGGCTGGTCCGCTCGATTAGCATTGAAATGCTGATCGTTCTGGCGATCTTCGGCGTTGCCGCCGGCTGGCGTTTCACGCCGCCGCCACGCGCCCTGGCGATCGCAGCAGCGCAGCCGGCGTCGGTGCATATCCACACGCCGAAGGCGATGGCCGACCTCAGCATCACGCCCGGCCATGTTGGGCCGGTTGCCGCCTCGATGGTCATAATGACCGGCGATTTCGGCCCGCTCGACGCAAGCCAAGTGACGTTGGTGCTATCAAAACCTGACTCCGGCATCGAGCCGATCAAGCGCGCGGCGACAAAGCCAGGCGACGGCACCTGGCGCGTCGACGATCTCGTCGTCCCGGTTCCCGGCCGATGGACAGCGCGGCTCGATATCCTCATCTCGGATTTCGAGATCGTGAAGATAGAGGCGCCGATCGACATCAGGCCGGAGTGACGTGCTGATATTCAGGTGATGCCGGCTTGCAAATGGCGGTATCCTGCGCTGCCTACAGCGCCGCGCGCCCTCTCGGGCGCGCAAAGGACGCTGTAGCACTTTGATTTTGCGCATGATCCTTTCCGAAATCCACCTCGATTTCGGGGTCATGCGCGTGCTCACGTACTTAGGTACGCTCCGCTCTGGTTCTCGGAAACCACCTGTTTGGTCGCTTCGCGCCCGTCTTCGACTCCGGTTCGGCCTGACCTGAATTTCAACACGCCACGGCTGCAACACAATTCGGCGAGGCGGTTGACGCAGCCTTGAACGCCCGTCATTCATCTCGGCAAGATTGGCATCTCGACAAGAATGGCATCCCGAAAAGAATGGGCGTCGCAACAAATCAACAAAAGATCCGAAAGCAGGGAAGAAACGATGGAAAAAGCCGAAATCGGCCTGATCGGCCTTGGCACGATGGGCTCCAACCTGGCGCTCAACATCGCCGAGAAGGGGCACCGCATAGCCGTCTTCAACCGCACCGCGGCGCGCACCGACGCCTTTGTCGCGAATGCCGGGGCGCTCAGGGATATGGTGGTGCCCTGCTATAGCCTGGAGGAACTCGCCGCTGCCATCCGGCCGCCCCGTCCGATCATTATCATGGTGCTGGCCGGCAAGCCGGTCGACGAGCAGATCGCGGCACTGCGCGGCGTGTTGTCGGCCAACGACATCGTTATCGATGCTGGCAACGCCAATTTCCGCGACACGATGCGGCGCTTCTCCGAGCTTTCCGATTCGGATCTCACCTTCATCGGCATGGGGGTGTCCGGCGGCGAGGAGGGCGCGCGCCATGGACCGTCGATCATGGTCGGCGGCACGGAAGAGTCCTGGAAACGCGTCGAAAGGGTGCTGACCGCCATCTCGGCCAAGTTCAGGGATGAGCCCTGCGCGGCGTGGCTTGGCACCGATGGCGCCGGGCATTTCGTCAAGACCATCCACAACGGCATCGAATATGCCGACATGCAGATGATCGCCGAGATCTACGGCATCTTGCGCGACGGGCTCGGCATGGCGCCGAAGGAGATCGCACAAGTGTTTGCCGGCTGGAACAAGGGCCGGCTCAACTCCTATCTGATAGAGATCACCGCCAAGGTGTTGGCCGCCGACGATCCGAAGACCGGCAAGCCGATGGTCGACGTCATCCTCGACCGCGCCGGCCAGAAGGGCACCGGCAAATGGTCGGTCATCGAGGCGCAGCAGCTCGGCATTCCGGCCACCGCGATCGAGGCCGCGGTGGCGGCGCGCGTGCTGTCGTCGATCAAGGACGAGCGCCTGGCCGCCGAAAAGGCCTATGGCAATGGCGGCGTGACCAAGATTTCCGGAGACAAGGACGCGCTTCTGGGCGATCTCGAGCTGGCGCTGTTCGCCGGCAAGATATCAGCCTATGCGCAAGGCTTCGCGGTGATGAGCGGCGCCTCGAAGGAATTCAACTGGAACCTGCCGATGCCGACCATCGCCAAGATCTGGCGGGCCGGCTGCATCATCCGCTCGCAATTGCTGGATACGATAGCGGAAGCCTTCGGCAAGGGTGGGGCGGCTACCAATCTGCTGATGGCACCGGCTTTCGTCGCAATGATGCAGGAGGCGCATCCATCGCTCCGGCGCATCGTGGGAAGAGCGTCGGAGGCTGGCTCGCCGGTGCCGGCGCTGTCGTCCGCGCTCGCCTATTTCGATAGCTACCGCCAGGGCCGCGGCACCTCGAACCTGATCCAGGCGCAGCGCGATTTCTTCGGCGCGCACGGCTTCGAGCGTATCGACGGGCCGGGCGCGTTCCATGGCCCGTGGGGGAGCGGGGCGGCGGGTTAGCGCCGCTTGTCGGTCGTTTCGGCGATATCGAATAGCCTGAAACGGGACATTCCTCGACCGCCTCGGTCGTAGCGAAGAAGTGCCGGCGCAGTCCTCTGCCGGATTGCCGCCTCAGGAGACAACCGGCAGTGGTCTGCGGACGGTGGAGAGAAACACTCTCGAGACAAAACCGCCGGATGAGCCATCCGGCGGCGGCCGTATTTTCGTTTGGAAAACCTTAAAGCTCGAAATGTCCGCACACGGCGCGTGGCCGAACTATTGCGCTTCGACAGATCCCTGGCGGGCAGCTTCGTCGATCACGTCAGCGACGACCTGTGGCTGAGTCATAAAGACCGCATGGCTTGCCGCGACCTCCGTGATGGTCGCCCCGATGCGCTTCGCCAACGCTTGCAACATACGCTGATCGAAGGCCTTGTCGTCGGTTGCAATCACTGCCCAGCTCGGCTTGCTTCGCCAGGCGGCATGCTCGAGCCTGGTTGCGAAGGCGGACATGTTTATCGGCACCTGAGAGTCCCGCATGAAAGCGGCATCCGCGTCCGTCGTGTCGTTGGCGAAGCCAATCTTGAACCTGTCGGGAGAAACGAAGCCGAAGCCGTCCGCGGTGGTTTCGATGACAAATTCAGGCGGGGTCCGGTAGCCCTCGTACTGCTGCGCAGTCGTCTCTCCGGCATCTGGCGACAACGCCGATACGTAAACCAGGCCTGTGACGTTTGAATGGGTACCGGCTTCCGTTATCACCGTGCCGCCCCAGGAATGTCCCACAAGGACCGCAGGTCCATCCTGACGGTCAAGAATGCGTTTGGTTGCGGCAACGTCGTCCGCAAGCGAGGTAAGCGGGTTCTGGACGATCGACACGCGATAGCCGCGGGCGGTCAGTTCGTCATAGACGCCGCGCCAACCCGATCCATCAGCGAACGCGCCGTGCACCAGCACCACGTTCCGGACGGTCTGGTTGTCTGGAATTATCTCGGCAGAGTGAGTGGCCGTGGCGGCGACAATTCCTGCGACGGCGGCAGTTGCGGCCAGAAGGCTGGTCGTCCTGGAAGTCATGCTGATCTCCTCTTATTTTTGCGATAACAATTATCGCGATATCTTTCTTTACGGTTCCAGCCGTGAAATGTCCAGCATAATTTTTATCGCGATATTCTTTTTTGGATCGGGTAGGCTATATCGGGTCCAAGGAGAGCCGCCCATGGCGCCGAAAAAACTCAACAACCCATTGCCGCTCGACGAACAGCTCTGTTACGCGATCTACTCTGCCGGCATGGCGATCCAGAGAGTGTACAAGCCACTGCTGGACGATTTGGGCCTGACCTATCCCCAATACCTCGTACTCAATGTCCTCTGGCGCGAGGACAAGCTGACCGTTGGCGGCATCGCCGAAAGGCTAGCGCTGGAGTCGAGCACTTTGACGCCCTTGCTCAAACGGCTCGAAGCGACAGGACTTCTGCGCCGGACACGGAATCTCGCGAACGAGAGGCAGGTCGTGGTTGCGCTGACTGATAAGGGACGCGAACTCAGATCTCGTGCAGGCTGCCTTGCTGACGCTCTGCTTTCCTCCTCGGGACAAAGCCCAGCGCATCTCAACCAGATCAACCGTGACGTCAGGGAGCTACGTGACGCGATCTATGAACATACGGGCGTCTGGAGGAGCACGGCCTAAGCCCGGCAAGCATGGGAGGCTTTTTTACACTGTAGGCACGGTTCCTCCGTCGATTAGGTACTCTGCACCCGTGATCGAAGAGGCACGATCGGAAGACAGAAAGGCAACGAGATTGGCGATCTCGGCCGGGCTTGAGGGGCGACCGAGGGGGATTCCACCGAGGGAGTCCATTATGATCTTCTTGCCGCCTTCAACGTCGGTGCCTGCCTCATCCGCGAGACGTCGGGCGAGCTTGACGGAAGCCTCGGTTTCTATCCAGCCCGGAGACACGCGAACGACACGCACGCCTTTCGGCGACACCTCCTTGGAGAGGCTTTTGCTGTAGGTCGACAACGCCGCCTTCGCCGCGGCGTATGCGGTCGTGGCTTCCGACAGGGGAAGCAGCCTCTGTATGGAGGAGACGTGGATCACCACGCCGCTTCCCTGCGCGATCATTCCCGGTATCAGTTCTCGGTCGAGCCGCACGGCGGGAAACAGGTTGAGATCAAGTTCCTTGTGCCAATCACTGTCGCCCAGCGCCGAGAAGCCGCCTGCCGGCGAGGAAGAACCGCCGAGCATGTGAACGATAATGTCGACGCCGCCCAACTTACCCCTGACAGCTTCGGCCACCGTGAAGCAGCCTTCGCTGGTGGAAAGATCGGCAGCCACGAAAAGCTCCGCCGAAGAGTTCGCGGGGAACGAGCGGGCCGTCGTCAGCACACGCGCGCCGAGTTTGCGGAACAGGTCGACGGTTGCGGCACCGGCTCCCTTTGTGCCGGAAGTGATCAGGGCGCGCTTGCCTGAGAGATTCAGGAAGTCGCTCATGCGCCGATCTCCAAGGTTGCGATCTTGTCGCCCATCAGACGGAAGACGTAGGTGAGACTTACAGGGCTGCGGGGAAACTCGCCGGTGACTTTGGCGATCACCTTCGTCCCATGCTCGTCAGTGAGGGCTTCGAGCGGATCGGCGACATGCCGATACCTGGCTTTCGACCATTCCCACCAATTGCCGATCGCATAGTGCCCGGAGTAGGAGCGGCCCTCGTCATGGACAGCGGCCGTCTGCGCGAAGCAGGCCAGCAGAGCCTCGCAGTTGTTCTTCCGATCCGCTTCGAAATAAGCCTGGATCGCCTGAGGCAGTTGCATCTCTCATCTCCTCTGGGGAATTGTTCGCTCCACAATTAGGCGTATTTCGATGTTCGGATAATTGGGATAAATATGGATGTCGAATTGCGGAAAGTGGGATAATGGCGAGACCAGGCCTTCACGATCTGGAAGCTGTCGTAGCCGTTGCTCGCAGATCCTCTTTCCGCGGTGCGGCGCTTGAACTGGGAATGTCGACGACTGCCCTTAGCAATGCCGTCGGCAAGCTGGAGGCCCACCTTGGCGTTCGCTTGTTCAACCGAACCACCCGCAGCGTATCTCTGTCGGATGCCGGTCGCCTGTTCGTCGAGAACGTCGGTCCTGCGTTGCAAGACATCCACGGTGCCATGGATGCAGCGCGCTCAAAGCAGGCAAACCCCACGGGAACGCTCCGCATCAATTCCTATGCCACTGCCGCGCGAGAAATCCTTTCACCCCTGCTTCTGGAGTTCATCAAGCGTTACCCGCAGGTCCATATCGATCTGGTCACCGAGGGACGGCTCTTGGACATCGTCGCGGAAGGCTTCGACCTGGGCGTGCGTCGCGCCGCCCTCGTGCCGAGTGACATGATTGCGATCTCCCTGGGTCGGCCGCAGAGAAATGTGGTCATAGGCTCGCCCGACTATTTCAAAAGCTATGGTACGCCTTCCACGCCGACCGACCTCCTTCAACATCGGTGTATCCGTATCCGGCTGCCGAATGGCGCGCTCTTTCGCTGGCGCTTCGAGAAGGATGGGGAACCGCTATTGATCGATGTGAACGGACCGATGACGTTGGATGAGGCAAGCCTGTCCCGCGGCACAGTGCTCGAAGGCGTGGCGCTGGGCTACGTAATGGAACGTGACGTGCGCGAGGATATTGAGGCAGGGCGGTTGATCAGCGTTCTGAAGGAATGGCTGCCGCCTTCCGACGAACTCTGCATCTATTACCCGGGACGACGGAATCCATCCGCGGCGCACAGAGCATTCGTTGAGCTAGCACGGGAACTCGGCTCAAAAGGCCGAAACACGGCTGTATAAGCGCCGTTCCGCTTTTGCGCCGCGAAATCGGACGCGATGACTCGCGTTGCCATTTGCTGGAATCGGACATGGTGGTGAATTGCGGGCGATTGCCAACAGTGTGCACCGAATTTTTGATTTGGCTATTTATTTAGCCGTCGCGTGCCAGGATCTGACACTCGGCTTTTGCAACTAGCTGAGACGCGGTGACTGCCCGAGATTCAGCCTTGCAGCCATGTTGACCAGTTCGGGAAGGGAACCGGCCTTCATCTTTCGCATAACCTGGCCGCGATGGGCTTTTACTGTGATCTCGCTGATGCCGAGCTCGAAGCCAACCTGCTTGTTCAACAGTCCCGTCACGACCAGCGCCATCACCTCCGCTTCGCGGTGACTGAGTGATGAATAGCGCTCACTGAGCACTTGCCTCTCCAACTCGTCCGCACGTGCAGCCCGGCTACGTTCAAGCGCGTACTCGACGGCCGTCATGAGCACGTCGTCCCCAAACGGCTTGGTCAGGAATTCTACGGCTCCAGCCTTCATCGCTTTGACTGTCATCGGCACGTCACCGTAGCCAGTGACGAAGATAATCGGCATGTCGGTTCGCTCGAAGGAGACAAGTTGTTGCAAGTCGAGCCCGCTGAGATCGGGAAGGTTGACGTCAAGAATCAGACAATTCGGAACCAGGGCTCGGGGCCGAGAGAGAAATTCCTGCGCCGACGAGCAGGGCTCCGGATGGAAGCCCGCTGAACGGATGAGCAATTCCAGCGATTCACGCACAGAAATGTCGTCGTCAACGACGAATACGACAGGCGTTTCGTGTGACATGATGCCGGCCTTGCCCTTGCTCGGTGCAGTTGCCAAATCCGTGTGTGCGGGAAATATCCCTTGCGGATCGGCATAGCAAGTCGCGTTCAATCATTAGCGAAGGCCAGTTCGAGCGCTTTCTGCAGGGCTGTGTCGCTAAACGGCTTCAATAGGCATTCTACCGCACCGTTTTTCAGAAGGTCCGGCCGCGCGGTCTCGTAACTCTGCGCCGTAATGTAGATGATTGGGATAGGCTGGCCCCGGCGCGCCAACTCTCGTTCGAGATCAGGCCCCGTCATACCGGGCATGCTGATGTCAAGCACCAGGCACTCGGTCTCGTTGATGATGCCTGACCCCAGAAACTGCTCCGCCGAAGAGAACGCTTCGGCACGGAAGCCGAACTCGCTCAACAGGTCGGGCAGAGACTCGCGCACGGACTCATCGTCATCGACGATCGACACGAGCGGGCGGCGAACGTTCATGAAAAACCTCGTTGGATTGAGGCCCTGCTGCTGGTCGGTGCCGATATGGCGCCAGACGGATGGGCAGGTGGTGACTCTGCGCGTAGATATTCGTGGATTGAAAACGAGAAGGTCGATCCAGGACCGACATTCGCCTCCGCCCAAAGCCGCCCGCCATGGCTTTCGACGATGGAACGACTGACGGACAGGCCTATTCCCATGCCCTCGGCTTTGGTCGTGTAGAAGGCTTCGAAAAGCCGCTCCGCACCCTGAGCATCGAACCCGATTCCGGTATCCCGCACGAATAGGTGCACCTTTCCATCCTCCCCGAGCCGAGTGCCAAGCACGACAAGTCTTGGTCGATCGTCGACGGTGACCATCGCGTCGGATGCGTTGCGCAACAGGTTCATGATGACCTGTTGCAGTTGGACCCGATCGCCGCCGACGAGCGGGAGTCCGTCTGCAAGCTGGGTCTGAAGGAGCACCTTGTTTCGCTGAAGGTCTCCGGAAAGCAATGCGACCACCTCTGCCGCAGCGTTGTTGAGATCTATCGGCTCAACTATCGTGGCCCTTTTGGCGAACAGAAGCGCGAAGCCGGGCGATCACATCAGCCGCGCGGTTGCCATCCCTGATTGTGCGCCGCGCAGTTTCCCGCGCGCCGTCAACGTTAGGCGGGTCGGCCGCCAGCATGCGAAGGCAGGTGCCGGCGTTGGTGACAATGCCCGAGAGCGGTTGGTTCACTTCGTGTGCAATCGACGCGGTCAACGCACCCAAGCTCATAATCCGCGTAGCTTGTGCAAGTTCGGATCGGACTTTCTCCAGCGCCTCTTCGGAGCGCCGCCGTTGTGTGATGTCAAGAACCGCGCCGACATACTCGATGTGGCCGGAATCGTTGCGTGCGCGGTGGGCGATCAAGTGCAGGTGCTTGACCGACAGGTCGGGCAAGAGAATCCGGTGCTGGTATTCAAAGTCACTATCACCGCGCAGCGCCCGTTCAACCATGTCCCCCATCAGAGGCAGGTCTTCGGGATGAACTCGGCTGGCTATTCGTTCGAGCGTTACGAGCGTACCCGGCTCGAACTCGAAGATCCGGTAAAGAGGCTCGGACCAGGTGATCTTGCCCGTTGCGACTTGCCAGGACAAATTCCCCATGCGGGCAAGGTACTGACCCTCTGACAGGAACGCTTCGCTGCGCTTGAGGGCGTCTTCGGCACGCTTTCGCCCGTGGATGTCGGTATGCGTGCCGTACCATTTGACGATGATTCCGGCTTCGTCGCGCAGGGGATTGGCCCGAAACAGGAACCACCGATACTTGCCGTCGAAGCGGCGGAGGCGTGCTTCCGCTTCCCCCGACTTGCCTGACGCCAATATGGCCTCCCATGTGGCGGCAAGCCGGTCTACGTCGTCGGGATGGACAGCCGCAGTCAAGTCCCAATACTCGGACAATGGACCGGCCGGCTCCCAATCCTTTGACTGGCCAATGGAGAGGCCCACGTAGTGGAGATAATGCTGATTGAAGAATTCAGGTGACCCGTCAGGACGAGCCGACCATGCCATCACGGGTATCGTGTTGATGATGAGGCCCAGATCGTGCCTGCTCGCAAGCAGCGCCTCTTCGGCGCGCCTCTGGTCGTCAATGTCTATGCCGACCGAATACCAACGGATGACGCGTCCGTTTTCGTCGCGATGGGGCACGCGGCGGGATGTGTGCCAGCGATATTGTCCATCGGCGCGCCTAACCCGCACGTCAATGGTAAGCGGCTCGCCGCTTTCCAGTGCAACTCTCCACGCCGCATCGTTCCGCTCTACATCATCCGGATAGAAATGCGGAGATGTCTTCCCGGATGGACCTATCGCGTCCTCAAGTGTAAGGCCCATATAGTCTTGCCACGTCCGGTTCACGAAAGTGCGCGTTCCGTCCGGACTGTATGTTGCAACGAATACAGGGATCGTATCGATCGTCTGCCGAATATCTCGCTCTGCGGCGGTTAGCCTCGCCTCGTCCTGCCGAAGCGCTTCTTCGGCGCGTTTCCTTTGATCGATGTCGGTGTTGATCGCATACCACTCGACGATACGACCAACATCGTCACGCATCGGACTGCAATGGATCACGAACCATCGGTATTGCCCGTCGACGCGCCGCATGCGCGCTTCCATTTCGCCGGGTTCCCCACAAGCCAGTATCGATCGCCAACTCTCGATCAGGTTCGGCAAGTCTTGCGGGTCGATCGCGGCCTGCCACCCGGAGCAGCGGACCTGATCAAGATCGAGCCCCGTATATTCTGACCAGCGTCGATTGACGAAGTCGACATGCCCGTCCGGTTTCGCGGTCCATACCATAGACGGAAGTGCATCCAAAAGGCGGCTCTGTTCGATCTCCATTGCGGTCCTTTCGCGAATATCGCGTGCCGTGACAATGCGCCGGCGTGATAGCGGCGTCCATTGTGCCTTGGTGTCGGTCCGACGGGACGATGAGGCATCGCCGGGCCAATACAAAGGTATCGCCGATACCATCGTGCAATAGCTTTGCGTCGCCTGACAGTCGATCTGTGTGCCGTCCAAAAGCATCAGCAGACAGAGAGAATGTCATGTCGGCACGATCACTCACTCGGCGCGAAATACTTGTCGCGACCGCTGCCGCCGGGGCCGTGGGCCTGCTTCCGGGAACGCTCAACGCTGCAGCCACTAGCAGTTCGATCCGCCCGTTCACCGTCAACATCCCGCTGGAAGAGATTGACGAGCTTCGCCGACGCATCATGGCGACACGCTGGCCGGACCAGGAGACGGTCGCCGATCGGTCGCAGGGCGTTCAGCTCGCAAGATTGCAGGAGATCGTCCGCTACTGGGGAACCAAATACGACTGGCGCAAGGCTGAGGCGAGGCTGAATGCCCTGCCGCAGTTCATGACCGAGATCGACGGGATCGATATCCACTTCCTGCACATTCGGTCGAAGCACACCAACGCTTTGCCGCTGATCATGACGCATGGTTGGCCCGGCTCTGTGTTCGAACTGCTCCAGACCGTCGGCCCGCTCACGGACCCCACGCAGCATGGCGGCAGGCCTGAGGATGCCTTCGACCTGGTGCTGCCCTCGATGCCCGGCTACGGATTCTCCGGCAAGCCGCGCGGCGTGGGCTGGAATCCAGACCGCATCGCAAGTGCCTGGGCCGAACTGATGCAGCGCCTGGGCTACGACCACTACGTTGCCCAGGGCGGTGACTGGGGCGCGCCCGTTTCCAGCGCGATGGCACGCAAGGCGCCAACGGGATTGCTTGGCATCCACATCAATTTGCCGGCAACGATACCGGCGGACGTGGCCGCAGTGCTTGCCGCCGGCGGGCCGGCGCCTGCCAGCCTCACCGAGAAGGAAGGTGTGGCGTTCGGTTCGCTCGAAACCTTTTACAAGAACTATCGGGCCTACGCGGCAATGATGGGCACGCGGCCTCAGGCGATCGGCTACGCATTGACGGATTCGCCGGCGGGGCTCGCCGGCTGGATGTACGATTACAACAACGGCGAACCCGAGCGCCTGCTCAGCAAGGACGAGATGCTGGACGACGTCACGCTGTACTGGCTGACGAACAGCGCGACTTCGGCTGCCCGGCTCTACTGGGAGACGATGGGCCAGAGTGTCCTTCTCGCAGCGGCGCAGAAAACCTCCGATATCTCGCTCCCGGTCGCCATCTCGGTGTTCCCCGAAGAGGTCTATCGAGCGCCCGAGACCTGGGCCCGCCGCGCCTATCGCAACCTGATCTATTTCAACGAGGCGAACAAGGGCGGACACTTCGCCGCCTGGGAGGAGCCGGAGCTCTTCTCGGCCGAATTGCGCGCCGCCTTCAGGTCTCTGCGACCGGGACACTGACCGCCAAGCTCAACCGTCAGAAGAGAGAACATCCAATGAAAAACCGAATTATTGCAGCGACAATTCTGATCGCCGGAAGCGGCTGCGTGCTGCCGATGGCTTGGGGGCAATCATCAGGAATCAAGCGCACCGATCTCCAACAACACAATTTAAGCGTGCCAGGGCGCGAAGTCGTCCAGGTACGCGTCGACTTCGCGCCCGGGGTCTTGGCGCCGAACCACAGCCACCACGGCGAGGAGATCGTCTCCGTCATCGAGGGCTTGCTGGAATACCAGCTCGAAGGCAACCCACCGGTGACGCTCAGCGCCGGCGAGGTCTTGTTCATCCCGACTGGCACAGTCCACTCGGCAAAGAACGTCGGCAGCGGCAACGCAGCCGAGCTCGCCACGTATTTCGTTGAGAAAGGAAAGCCGCTCGTGGAGCCGAGTGATTAACGCCCGGTCACCTACCGCAGGCGAATGCATCAACACTTCAACACTGCACGAACACGAAAGGAGATCATCATGAACCAGGCTGTCATCGCAAGAGACGTCGCGCCCTCCAACAAGGTGACCGACATGAAGCTGGAGGTTGTCGTTATCCCTGTCGCAGACGTCGAGCGCTCCAAGCGCTTCTACGGCGACCTCGGCTGGCGGCTTGACGCCGACTTTGCCGTCGGGGACGACTTTCACGCCGTCCAGTTCACGCCCCCAGGTTCGCCGAGCTCGATTCACTTCGGCAAGGGGATCACGTCGGCCACGCCGGGATCGGCTCGAGGACTGTATCTGGTCGTGTCGGACATCGTCGCAGCGCGCGCCGAGCTCATCGCTCACGGTGTCGAGGTGAGCGAGATTTTCCACCGCGCCGGGCCTGGGAAGCCTGCGATCAGCGGTCCGGATCCGGAGCGCCGCAGCTATTTCACATACGCGACATTCAGCGACCCCGACGGCAATGAATGGCTGCTGCAGGAAGTCACCACCCGGTTTCCCGGCCGGATCGACACCAACGTGACAAGTTACGCTTCTGAGGCCGATCTGGCCTCTGCGATGCGGCGCGCGTCAGAAGCACACGGCGAGCACGAAAAGCGCAATGGCGGCCAACGCGATGAGAATTGGCCGGACTGGTACGCCAAGTACATGGTGGCGGAGCAGGCGGGCAAGCCGCTGCCGCTCTAAGCAGCAAGCCAAAATCGGGTGAGCGGGACGGGTCGCCGTCCCGCCGCCCAGATCAACCGGCGATCCCACCTTGGTTTGCCGCTGATGTTTCACGCGCTGTTGCCGGTGCAATCGAATGGGAGAACGATAATGACGTATTCCAAAATGGGCATTGCTCTGGTGACCGGCGCCTCGGCCGGGATCGGAGCGATCTACGCCGACCGGCTGGCGCGCCGTGGCTATGACCTCATTCTCGTGGCGCGCAGCCAGGAGAGGCTGGACGAAGTGGCCAAGCGCATCGCCGGCTCAACGAATTGCAATGTTAGCGCCGTCACCGCCGACCTCAACAAGGCGGATCTGGGCCGGATCGAGACCTTGCTCGGCGCCGATCCCGGCATCACGATGTTGGTCAACAACGCTGGCATCGGCGCCGTCGCGCCGCTCTTGGAATCCGACGTGGACAAAATGCAGGCGATGATCGAGCTCAACATCACAGCGCTGACTCGCCTGACTTATGCCGCGGCTCCGGCCTTAGTGGCGCGCGGTGGCGGCACGATCATCAACATCTCCTCGGCCGTCGCTATCGCACCTGAGCTTCTCAACGGTGTCTATGGCGCGACGAAAGCCTTTGTGCTCGCTTTCAGCCTGTCGCTCCACAAGGAGCTTGCGGACAAGAAGCTGCGCATCCAGGCGGTTCTGCCCGGCGCCATCGCCACCAATTTCTGGGACGTATCAGGAGGTTCGCTCGACGATCTGCCGAGCAAGGCGATCATGCAGTCCGATGACCTCGTCGACGCGGCCCTTGCCGGCCTCGACCAGGGCGAGTTGGTGACTATTCCCTCGCTTCCCGACATCGCCGACTGGCACGCCTATGAAGCGGCGCGGCAGAAACTCATCCCGAACCTTTCGCTCAACACCTCGCCGGCGCGGTACGGCGTCGCCGTGGCCGCGTAAGCAAGCGAAAACTCAGTGGGTCAGCCTGGGTAAAGACGGGTTCGTATTCCCGACACGGCGGCGCGTGCTCGTGCATAACGCTGAGGGGGTCGCAAACCAAGCATTCGCACCTATCACGGTCGACGTGTCCGATGTGACAGTCGACCGAAGATAATCTTCCACCAGGCACCAAATTATCAACGGAGCAACCACAATGACCGAACAGATAGACCTCCATCGGCGGCACCTTTTGGGCGTGGCCGTCACCACCGTCGCGATCGCTCAGTTCGCCATGGCCGGCTCCGCAAGCGCACAACTCAGCATGACGAAAACGGCTGCCACAACAATCAAACCGGGCACGAATACATCGTTCGGCCCGTTGAAACAGGTCACCGCGGGCGTGCTCAACGTCGGATATGCGGAACTCGGACCGGCCGACGGTGCGCCGGTCATCCTCCTGCATGGCTGGCCCTATGACATTCACACTTATATCGACGTTGCACCCATTTTGTCGTCGAGGGGCTTTCGCGTCATCGTCCCCTATCTGCGCGGCTACGGCACGACGCAGTTTCTCTCCAGCGAAACACCGCGAAATGGCCAGCAGGCGGTGGTCGCCGTCGACGTCATCGCGCTGATGGATGCACTGCAGATCGATAGGGCGATTGTCGGCGGTTGCGACTGGGGCGCACGCACGGCCAACATCGTCGCAGCATTGTGGCCCGAACGCTGCAAGGCCCTTGTTTCGGTCAGCGGCTATCTGATCGGCAGCCAGCAGGCCAACAAGATGCCACTGCCACCGAAAGCCGAACTGCAATGGTGGTACCAGTACTACTTCGCCACCGAACGCGGCCAGGCCGGCTACGAAAAGTACCGGCGGGACTTTGCCAAGCTGATCTGGCAGATTGCCTCGCCGCAGTGGAATTTCGACGATGCAACCTTCGAGCGCAGCGTTACCGCCTTCGACAATCCCGATCATGTCGACATCGTAGTACACAACTACCGCTGGCGGCTTGGGTTGGCGGAAGGCGAGCCACAATATGACGACTTGGAGCAGCGACTTGCGAAGGCGCCGGTGATCGGCGTGCCGACGATCACCCTTGAGGGCGACGCCAACGGCGCGCCGCATCCCGATCCCAGTGCCTATGCCAAGAAGTTTTCGGGCAAATACGAGCACCGCCTCATATCCGGCGGCATAGGGCATAATCTTCCGCAAGAAGCCCCACAGGCGTTCTCAGACGCCGTACTGGAGGTGGCGAGCCTAGTCTGAGCAAATCGCCATACCGCGATACATGATCGAGGGTGCCCAGGGCGAAACTGATGAAATCACAACCGCACCGGGCAACGGGCCGGGGGCCCCATCTCATCGAGCAGGATACGAAATGAACACAGGCCGGGACCGCTTTCGTCGCCCTTTGCAGTGGCTCCTCGCACCCATTGTGGGGGCAGTAGCGGGCTTGGCCTACGCGCTGATGTTCGACGTCGAGGCCCTGCACTCCGCAGTCAGGGGCGTGTTCATCGGACCTCCTATTCTGTTGTATGAGCGCGGCGTTATCTTGCGCCGATGGCGCGATATCATCCGGCAAGCGGCAACGCCGGTCTTCGTCGTGACTACGATCGCAACCTACGTTTTGATGATCTTGATCGGCAACGCCGCCGCCGGCACAGCGCTTCACCATCTCATCGGCTATATGAGCACCGCGCGGGAAGCCATGGTGATGTCGGAGTCCGGTCTTCTGTATTCACTCGGTGTCTCCACGCTCGTCGCATTCGTGTTCCGACTGCGTGACCTTATCGGGCCGAGCCTGTTCACCAGCCTGCTTCTTGGGCGCTATCACCGGCCCATCGAGGAGGAGCGCATCTTTCTGTTTCTCGATGTCAACGGATCCACGCACTTCGCGGAGCGATACGGCGATCTGGAGACCCAGGCCTATCTCGGACAGATATTCAACGCACTTGCGTCTCCCGTTCGTCGCTCCCAGGGCTCTATTGACGACTACATCGGCGATATGGCGCTGGTCACCCGGCCGATGGATCGTGGCATGCGGGACGCCGCGTGTCTTCGTTGCGTCTTCGACTTCGCGGCGGCCATAAGGGATCAGGCGGCGGCGTGGCAAGCGCGTTTCGGGCAAGTGCCGGAGTTTCGCGCCGTCCTGCATTGCGGGTCGGTGGTTACGGCTGAGATTGGCCTTGAGCGACACAAGATTGCGTATTTCGGCGATGTCGTGAATACCACTGGACGTCTGGAGTCGCTATCCAAGGCTCTCGGTCAACCTATTCTGGTCTCCGCAGATATTCTCGCCGGTATCCATGTTCTACCTCCACATCTCGTCGCGGAGAACCTCGGATTTCATGTGATTAGAGGCCGAGATGAACCGCTTCAGATCTCAGCCGTAAGGCTAGCATTGGGAAGCTGATGGGAGTGGCGCCATCATTACTATCTCCGTGCGTCCACCAATCTTCGATGCCCATTTTCTACGGCGGTCGCCGTCACCCCTGTACGAAGGTCCAGGTTCCGTAGCTGCCGGTCCGTTTCCGGCCCCAGGCCAGTCAGCAGCGCGCATTTTGCGGCCAGTGGAATCACTTGGCGTCGCAGAAATGCGGCTAAAACAAATAGATGGAGCGCAGTTCAATTTGACATATCCCGCTCTAGTCGGAGCGGCGATAGGCCAGAACCTCGGTCGGCATGCTCAGGCTCTGCAAGGAGCCAGGTGCTGCGCCGCCGATCCAGCCCAACACTGAGCGGGCGAGCTCGGCGCCGGCCAGCCGGAAGTTCTCGTTGACCACCAGCAATTCCCTACGGAACAGGTGGAGCAGGTCGGACGACTGCTTGGACACCACGTCGACGTCCCGGCCGAGCTTGAGGCCGGCGTCCTCGATGCCGGCGACGATGGCGAGGGTAGCGGCGGCGGCACTGCTGACGAAACCGTCGGGCCTGGCCTCGCGGCGCATCAGCTGTGCGGTCCTCATTCTGATCTGCTCGATTGAATGGTCGATCGAAACGGTGTTGAACGGGATTTCGCTGGCGCCGACATCGCTCAGCGCATCCGTGAAGCCGTTCAGCGTATGACTGTGGTAGGTCAGCTCGACCGGAGGCGCCAGCAGAGCCAGCCGGCGGCGGCCGATGCCGGCCAGATGGCGTACAGCCTCGGCCGCGAAAGCGTAGTTGTCGAAATCATGGTAGGGGTGGATCAGCCCCATATCGGTGCGGCCATGCGTGGCAAAGGGGATACCACGCTCCAGCATGTAACGGGCCCTGGGGTCATTCGGCTGAGTGCGCGAAATGATGACGCCGTCGGCGGAGCCGGTTTCCACCAGATAACGTATCGGGTCCAGAGGATCCTGCGAGCGTGAATAAGGCGTGACGATCAGGTGATAAGGTGTGTCGGCGATGACTTCCGAGACGCCGTAGATGATATCAGAGACAAAGCTCATGATCTCGCGCTCGGTGTTGAGCACGAGACTGATGACGTTGGTCTTGCCGGTCCGCAGGCGCACACCGGCACGATTCGGGCGATAGCCGATCTGTTTGGCGACGAGCTGGACGCGCCGCCTAGTCTCGGCGCCGATCTCGGGCGCGTCCTTCAGCGCCCGCGATACGGTGGTGACGCCCAGCCCGGTCATGAAGGCAAGCGTCTTCAGCGTCGGCCGGCCTTGTCCCGACGCGTCATCGTCCTTTTCCGTCTGATGTCTGTCCATTCATCCCGCCCGTCAGGCGCATAGCAGTTGCCGTGCAGGCCGGCAATCGGCGGATTGCGGCTCTCTCACGACTCCGCCTGATAAACACTCTATATACTGAAACGTTACAGGTTGTCACTTGCCATCACGCGGCTGTTGGTGGGCAGGTTCTTTGCACGGAGCGACGCTCTGTTCGACGTAAGCCACTGGACGTCGGCTATGGCGTGCTCGCGCAATAGGATTGGCCGAATTTCATGCGTGCGACACCATTATTGCAGCGCAACCTACCTGTTGCAGTGCAGCAGCTAGTAGAATTTGTTCGCGCCTCAAAAAAATATTGGGACCGGTTCCTATTCCGGGGTTGCGCACCCGACGCAATTGCCGTATCGAAAATCTGTAACGTTTCAGATTCTGGGAGGAGCCGAAATGCGATACCAATTCATGACCGCTGCGTTGGCAGTGACAACCGCGCTGCCATTCGCCGGCCCGGCGGCAGCGACGGATCTGGAAGTCACCCATTGGTGGACCTCGGGCGGCGAGGCGGCGGCGGTCGCCGAATTCGCCAAGGCGTTCGACGCGACAGGCAATCATTGGGTCGACGGCGCTATCGCCGGCTCCGGCGGCACGGCGCGGCCGATCATGATCAGCCGCATCACTGGCGGCGACCCTATGGGCGCCACCCAGTTCAACCACGGAAGGCAAGCGGAAGAACTGGTGCAGGCCGGTCTGATGCGCGATTTGACCGAATTGGCCACCAGGGACAAGTGGGCCGAAATCGTCCAGCCGAAGAGCCTGCTCGACGGCTGTACCCTCGACGGCAAGATCTATTGCGTGCCGGTCAACATTCATTCCTGGCAGTGGCTGTGGCTGTCGAACGCCGCCTTCGAAAAGGCCGGTGTGCCGGTGCCGAAGAATTGGAATGAATATGTTGCAGCCGCCCCTGCGCTGGAGAAGGCAGGCATCATACCGCTGGCGGTCGGCGGGCAGCCCTGGCAATCCTCGGGGGCCTTCGACGTGCTGCTTACGGCGGTCGGCGGCACAGACACTTTCTTGAAGGTGTATCGCGACAAGGACGCGGAATTCGCCGCCGGACCCGAGGTCGCCAAGGTATTCAAG
>NZ_RZSX01001200.1:0-1484 GCF_004023105.1 Mesorhizobium sp. M5C.F.Ca.IN.020.32.2.1
TTTCTGTCGTGCATAGGGATCGACGCCGTTGTCGACGGCAAACGAAAAGACGCTGGCCGCCAGCGCCAGGAACATGATCGGCCTGACGATGGTCCAGCGCGAAGCGCCCGCTGCGTTCAAGACGGCAAGCTCAGAATCGGAATTCATCGCGCTCAGTGTCTGAGCGACCGCGACCACCAGGGCGAAAGGCACGACGATCGGGACGATCGACGGAATGATGAGCGCAGCGACCTCGAAGAAGGTCAGCACCGACTGCCCGCTGTCGGTGACGAGGTCGATGCGGGCGAGCACCTGCGTCGTCCACACGATCGCCAGCGTCCAGATGAGCGCTGCCAAGAAGACCGCCAACGCACGACGCATGATGTAGCGTTCAACGACCTTCATGAAGGCTTTTCTCGATTTTGCCGAACGGCATCATGCCTCCAGACAAGGTAGTCGCCCGGCGACGCCTGTACAACCGGTCCGTTGGCGGTTCGATCTGGTTTCCGTCCCACATCGATATTTCCGGTGGGCCGAAGTGTCGGCGGCAATGGATAAGAAAGGGCGAACATCAATGGTTAACAACACGTTGCGGCAGGAAAGCGGGGCCGTGCCGCGACGAATCGCCATCGATTCCATCCGCCATATGGGATCGGATTCCGGCAAAGTCTTGCCAAATGCCGGAAAACGACCAAATGTCGCGCCGATCACCGGTTATGGCCGCCGTGGCTGCGACAGGTAGAGGCATGGAAGCAGAAGTAACAGAATTGCGCAGCCAAACCGGCCAGATTTTTCACGGTGCGTCGTGATCGGCGCCTGCGCAGCGGGGCTGGCCGCCGCCCATGCGCTGATAAAGGCCGGCGTACCGATACTTGTCCTGGAAAAGGAAAGCCGGCTTGCCGAACTCTGGTATCGGCGGCACGAACGGTTGCATCTCAACTCGTATCGCGATCTCTCGACACCGCCTGGCGTCGACTATCCCGCAGGCACACCCGCTTTTCCCCACAAAAACGCCGTCGTCCGCCATCTGAACGAGTTCAGCCAGGCGCATGGTCTGCCGGTCCGGCTTGGCGTCGCCGTCGAGGAGATCGCGTTCAACGGCGATTACTGGACCGGTAAGACCGGTGCCGGGCGAGGCCGATTCGAATTTGCCCGGCCTGTGGTTTACGGGCATGCGGCCAAGGATTCGCGGTTGCTTCGCCAATGCCCGAATTCAGGCCAACGCAATTACGCAGCAGATCGTCAGGCAGGGGCGATGATTCAAAATTGGGGTGGTGCTTCCGGTCGGAAACAGCCAAATAGCTAGTTTCATCAAGGCACTCTCCCAAAAACCCAACGCCGTTCCCGAAAGCAGGACATGATGACTTCGAGACCTTCGATCGCCTTCGCCAAATTCGCAGCGCCTAAAAAGGGCAGTGTCTTCGTGCTGGCGGCCAACGATGGCGGTCTCGGCGACGCGGCAAAGGCTTGCGATCCGGCAAAGACGCTGGAGCGGGCATTCCCTG
>NZ_RZSX01001201.1:0-1484 GCF_004023105.1 Mesorhizobium sp. M5C.F.Ca.IN.020.32.2.1
TTTCATGCCTTATCCGGCCAACCGGCGCTCAACCTCTTGCGAAGCGCTGACGTCCCGTGCAAAAGCGCGGCCATGCTGATCATTAACGACCTTTCGCTCCGCATGGCCGGACGCCTGCTTCTCGACCATGCCTCGCTGACCTTGCCGGCCGGCAGCAAGGCAGGCCTCGTCGGCCGCAACGGCACCGGCAAGACCACTTTGTTCAAGGCGATCACCGGCGACCTCGCCTCCGAGACCGGCTCGATCAGCCTGCCGAAGAACACGCGCATAGGCCAGGTGGCGCAGGAAGCGCCCGGCACCGAGGAGCCGCTGATCGAGATCGTGCTCAAGGCCGACCTTGAACGCTCCGCATTGATCGAGGAGGAAAAGTCGGCGACCGATCCGCACCGCATCGCCGACATCCACATGCGGCTGGCCGATATCGACGCCCATTCGGCCGAGTCGCGTGCCGCCACCATCCTCGCCGGCCTCGGCTTCGACGACGACGCCCAGCGACGGCCAGCCTCGTCGTTCTCCGGCGGCTGGCGCATGCGCGTCGCACTCGCCGCAGTGCTGTTTGCCGAGCCCGATCTGCTGCTGCTCGACGAGCCGACCAACTACCTCGACCTCGAAGGCACGCTGTGGCTGGAAAACTACGTATCGAAATATCCGCACACCGTACTTCTGATCTCGCACGACCGCGACCTGCTCAACCGCGCCGTCAACTCGATCGTCCATCTCGACCAGAAGAAGCTGACTTTCTGGCGCGGCGGCTACGACCAGTTCGAACGCCAATACACCGAGCAGCGCGAATTGCAGGAGAAGGGCAGGGTCAAGCAGGAAGCCGCGCGCAAGCACATGGAATCCTTCGTCGAGCGCTTTCGGGCCAAGGCTTCCAAGGCGAGACAGGCGCAGTCGCGCATCAAGGCGCTTGAGAAGATGAAGCCGATCGCCGCAATTGTGAACGACAACGTGCGGCCGTTCTCCTTTCCCGAGCCGGTGAAGACGGTCGCCTCGCCGATCATCGCGCTGAACAATGTCAATGTCGGCTACACCGAGGGTCAGCCGATCCTGAAGAAGATGACGCTGCGCATCGACGCCGATGACCGCATCGCGCTGCTTGGCGCCAATGGCAACGGCAAGTCGACCTTTGCCAAGCTTCTGTCGGGCCGGCTCAAGCAGGAGACCGGCAACATGACGGTGGCGCCCGCGCTGAAGGTGGCGATCTTTGCCCAGCATCAGCTCGACGATCTCCGGCCGAACGAAAACGCCTATGAGCATGTCCGCCGGCTGATGCCGGAAGCGCCGGAATCGAAAGTGCGCGGCCGTGTCGCCCAGTTCGGCCTGACCACCGAAAAGATGAACACCGCCGCCAAGGACCTGTCGGGCGGCGAGAAGGCGCGACTGCTGATGGGCCTGTCGGCTTTCGAGGGCCCAAACCTGTTCATCCTCGACGAACCGACCAACCATCTCGACATCGACAGCCGTGAATCGCTGATCCATGC
>NZ_RZSX01001202.1:0-1481 GCF_004023105.1 Mesorhizobium sp. M5C.F.Ca.IN.020.32.2.1
CAACAGGCCTTCAGCCGCTGCCGGTCGTCGTCGGGAAACTCGATATGACGGACATTGGCGACGCCGCGCAATCCGGCCAGGCGGTTGAACGGCAACAGGTCGCGAAACCCGGGAATGCCATGCAGCATGACAACCCGGTTGACTACAGTCATGATCCTGATTAGCGCCGGATTGGGCCTCGGCGCCACGAACACATCGATTCTGCTCAACCCACCCCCCGATCGACCCATCGGCGTAGAAGTTGAGATGCAATTGCGGCGTGTTCAAGTCATGGCGCATGACCCCACAATTCGGAATCGATTTTCGGAAAGGATCATGCGCAAAATCAAAGTGCTACAGCGTCCTTTGCGCGGCCAAGAACGCGCGGCGCTGTAGGCGCCGCCTTGCGGGCGTGGTTAACCTGAAGCCTATTTCGGCGGACAGGCTTTCGACTGATCGAACAACGACAGATTGACCAGCTTGCCGGTCATCGAGAACTCGCCATAGTCCATGACGAGGTCGCGCGTGATGCCGTTGTCATGCAGCTTGAAGCTGATCCGGTACTCCGGCACCTCCTCGCCTGACTTGTCGGTGCCGTCGAAATAGGCAATGTCGACTGGCCAGTATTTGTCGGTGGCGAGTTTCGCCAATGCCGGCGCTTCCGGATCAGCTTTGTCGGCATCGGCTTTCTTGCCGACTACGACGGTGGTGGTCATCACTTTGTCGGCATCTTCCGAGCCGTCGAACAGGTTGGTTTCGTAGAAATTTTCGCCCTTTTCGGCCTTGTCGATCAGTTCGGCCAGATGCTGGGTCGGAAACTGGGTGGCAGCGAGTTCGAGGCTGCTCTTCTCCGGCTTGTCGATGTCGACCTTGAGGCCCTTCGTCTCCTTCGTCGCGGTGCCCTTCACCTCCTTGTCGAGGTTCTGGTCAACGAAGGATTTTGTCACGAACGAGAACGTCTTGCCTTCGGCGTCCTCGAAAGTGGTCGTCTGCTGGTCGGTCAGCTTTGTTGCATTGTCGTTAGTGGCAATTTGGGTGACGAAGCGGAACTTCACCGTGTAGCCTTCGCAAGGTGAGCCGTTGAACTCATAGACCATGCGGCCGGAAATGCCGGTAATGCCGGAGCGATCGGAGGCTTTGTCCAGGCTCAGATCGTAAACCGCGCGATGCGCTTGCAGCGCCGGTACGGCAAAAGCCGGCGCCATCGAGAACACCGCTGGCAGCAGGACAGCGTGGAATGCGAGGCGTGTTGCGCGCATGAGGGGCTCCGATCATCGCGCCTGATGGCAGGCCGCAGGAAAGAGGATCCAGCTTAAAAAAAGTCGTGGCGGAAGCGAGGCAAAAATAGCAATTTCGGCCCGGCCTGCCCGGCGTCATCAAGCAATAGGGAAATACCATGAGCGAAACAATCGAAAAGCGGCTAAGCGAAATCGGCGTGACGCTTCCGGTCGCAGCCGCGCCCGCCGCCAATTACGTGCCCTATTCCAGGTCAGGCAATCTGC
>NZ_RZSX01001203.1:0-1479 GCF_004023105.1 Mesorhizobium sp. M5C.F.Ca.IN.020.32.2.1
TAGCCGCCCCCGCCATTGCTGATCCACAGCATGGTGACCGGCAGCTCGGCGGGGTTCTTCAGCACCACAACGAGATCGGCTTCCGCCTGGCGCGCCAGCGCGGTCCAGCCCGGCCCGCCATGGTCGGCCTCGACCAACGTGACGAAGTCCTCTCGGCTCTGGTCCATGCGATAGTCGGTCAGGTCGAGCGTGCCGCCATCGGCGGCGGGAAAACGCGTCAGGTCGGTGGAACGCGCGGGATAGGCGAAGCGGAAACGGCCGCGGGCCGGATCGGGCTCGAGCGGGTCGTCCGGCGTCGCCGCAAACCGCTTCGGCGAAAAAGCCAGCCTGCCGCCGTCCTTCATCACCGTCATCGGATGATGGGCGACGGAAATGCCGCCGGAACCACCGGAAAAGATATGCTCCTGATAGAGAAAGGGATGGTCGTCGCGCAGGGTCAGGATTTTCTCGACAGTCGCGCCCATGACCAGGTGCCGCAGCCTGAAAACGGCCCGCCAGCCGTCGGCAGTCGCCTCGGAAGCGACGACATCCCAGGGGCTGTTGGCCGGCCAGCCATGCAGCGGTGCCGCCTCGACATCGCTGCGCGAAAACGGCGCGCAGAGGAAATCGCCGGACAGGCGAACGGTGCCCTCGGGCAGGTCTGGCGGCAGCGTCTCGCGCGGCTCGCCGATCCACGGCGCGCGATGCAGCGGCTTTAGCCGGCGCCCGTCGATATCGACCGTCATGTCGGCGAGATGGCCGACGGTGAGATCGACCGTTACCGAAATGCCTTTTGCCTTGATCGTCAGCGTATCCATGGCGCACCTGCTGATTCTGCCAGCGCCAGCAAACCCGCTCGGTGCCGGTTACGCAAGCTGTGGCCAGCATTTCACATCAGAGACAAGCCCCCTCATCCGGCCCTTCGGGCCACCTTCTCCCCGAGGGGAGAAGAGGCTGACGCCGGCGTTTGCGCCCTTCTCTTCTCCCCGACGGGGAGAAGGTGGCCGCCCACGGGTCTTGCCTCCGGCAAGCCCGAGGACAGGCTCCGCGGCCGGATGAGGGGGCTGCCGAAGTTGACGTAGCGAAGCGGAGCCTGGGTGAAGATCATTCGCCCGAATGCAGCTCTCCTCGGGCCTGTGGACGAGGGATAATCCTGGGCAACACCGGCATTAACCAAATAGACGGCGCCATTGGGTTAAGCTAGTTTCCCGTTCGTTTCAGCAACAGCTTACCTTCAGAATGTCCAAACTGCGCCTCTTTCCGCTCCTCCAAAGATTTGTCGCAGCGCTGGCGCTGCTGGTGCTCGTCGCCGGCTGCGCGACGACGCCGACTGAAACCATGCTGGCGGTGCCGGCGCCGGCGCAGAAATATGCGGCTGTCGTCATCGACGGCAGCAGCGGCAAGACGCTGTTCGAGGCCAATTCGACGGCGCCGCGCTATCCGGCGTCGCTGACCAAGATGATGACGCTCTACCTTCTATTCGAGGCGCTGGAACAGGGC
>NZ_RZSX01001204.1:0-1478 GCF_004023105.1 Mesorhizobium sp. M5C.F.Ca.IN.020.32.2.1
CACCACGAGCGACGACAGCTCTACTGCGACCACCGCTTCCGACACCACAGCGAGCGACGACAGCTCTACTGCGGCCGCCGCTTCCGACACCACCGTCAGCGACGACAGCTCTACTGTGGCCGCCGCTTCCGGCACCACCACGAGCGACGACAGCGCTACTGCAGCCGCCGCTTCCGGCACCACCACGAGCGACGACAGCGCTACTGCGGCCGCCGCTTCCGACACCACCACGAGCGACGACAGCTCTACTGCGGCCGCCGCTTTCGACACCACCATCAGCGACGACAGCGCTACTGCGACCCCCGCTTCTGACACCGCCGCCAGCGATGGCAGTTCCACTGAGACCGCCGCTTCCCGCCCCACGACCAGCAATGGCGGTGTTCATGCTGTCCGTGGTGCCGATGCGACCCATGCAGCCGCCGGCACCGACAGGGCGGCAAACCATGACGGCAACGACACCTCCCATGTCGACAATGGCGGCGAAAAGGCAGGCAGCAGTGTCGACCGGGTGTTGGCCGCCCTTTCTGGCGGCTCGGAGTCGCTCGCCGGTTCACACGACAAGACGGCCGGCAACGGGTTCGCCCACACCGTCGAGGATAATGAAAATGTCGGCGCCAATGCTAGCAAGGGCGGCGCCGCCGAGATCATGTCCGGCCGCGCAGGCCACGACGCCTTCGACTTCAGCTGGCTCCAGGAAAAGCTGCAGGACAAGCCTCACTTCGACCAGGCCTTCTTAGACGGGCTCAAGTCGGGAGGGGAGTCATCCGACGCTCTGTCTACGGCTGCGCATGATCGTTCCGACCAGGTCAGCTACGACAGTTCAACCGGGTCGCTCTCTTTGGACAGCGACGGGACGGGAGATGCATCTCAAACGCAGGTCGCCAGCCATTTTCCATGGCAGCATCATTCGCTGTGACCTGAAGGAGCTACGGGCGGGAAACTAGATCAGGCCCGGCTTTTGTTCACCTCGAAGAACGTGGGCCGGGTCGTTCCCGTGCCGGCCATCAATCGTCTTTCCAGAAATTCCGCGGCGAGATACGGGTCATATTGGGGTCGCGGGATTGCCTCCGCAGTTCGGCAAAGTCCGAACGGGCCTTCTCATCGAGGACGATGGCTTCGCGGTTGATGAGGCCTCGCCCGGTGAAGACGCGCGCGCCAGCGATGAGCTGCGCGTGGCGGCAAGAAAGCAGGCCTGATCTACACGCCGACACTGCGCCGAACGCCTATGGCAAGGCCAAGGACGAACGATGAGAGACGCGCGAGAGCATCAGCGCGACCGGCGGAAACGCGCGCGCTGCGGAGGCTTTACGCCCCGCTCTTAGCTGCGCAGCTGCGCTTGCGCCGTCATATCAGATAAGCCTAATGTGAATCATGACCTGGCCATTGAGCGGGCGCGGCGCCGCACTCGGATTGGGCTCGCTATTCATCCGGTGGATATATCGATCACGCAAAGGGAGGACGAGATGAGAGTGGCTAAG
>NZ_RZSX01001205.1:0-1475 GCF_004023105.1 Mesorhizobium sp. M5C.F.Ca.IN.020.32.2.1
CATGCCAGCGTGAGGAGCGTGGTCATCGCCACCCCCAGCAGCGCCAGATGATGACTCGTGAAACGGCGCACCGTGCGGCTGCGCCACCAGCGGCCTTGTCCTGCATTTGCGACGAGAGCGGTCATGTGGCTGCCTCCTGTCAGGGGTGAGATTGCGCGCTCAACCCAGGCGAATGCGCGGGTCGACGATCGCCACCGCGATGTCTGCGATCAGGTTGCCCAGGATGACGAGGATGGCCGAGAACATCAGCAGCCCCATCACGACCGGGTAGTCGCTGTAGCCGAGGCTGTCGAGGAACAGCCGCCCCATGCCTGGCCAGGTAAACACTGTCTCCGTCACCAGTGCGCCGGTCAGGATGCTGGGAAGCTGCACCCCTGCCAGCGTGATCATCGGCAACAGTGCATTGCCAACGACGTGTTTCATTATGACTCGGCGCTCGGTCAGGCCCTTGGCGCGGGCAGTCTTGACGAAATCCTGGCTGATCGCGTCGAGGGTGGAGGTGCGCATGTAGCGGCTCCAGATCGCCACATGCACCAGCGACAGCACGATGCTGGGCAGGATAAGGTGGTGCAAATAGTTCAGCACCAAGCCGTCGCCGATGGTGTACATGTTGCCCGCAGGCACCCATCCCAACTTAAGCGAAAAAATATAGATGCCGACGAGCCCGAACCAGAAGGTCGGGATCGACAGCGCGACCATGGCGCCAACCGTCGCCAGATGGTCAAACAGCGAGTAGCGGTGCGTGGCGCCACGGATGCCGATCCAGGTGCCAATGGCGATTGCGATCGCGGTGGATGTGCCCATCAGCAACAGCGTGGCAAAGACGTGCCGGCCGATCACCGACAGCACCGGCGCCCCATCGCGGAAGGAGTTGCCCCAGTCGCCCTGGAGAAGCCGCCAGGCCCAATCGAGATATTGCATCCACAGCGGCCGATTGAGCCCTAGTTGCTCCTTCAGGCGATCGAGATCGTCCTGAGTCATGCCGGGATCGAGCCCGAATTGCGCCAGTGGCCCCCCCGGTAACAAGTTCAGGACAACGAACCCGATGACCGACACGATCAGGAGCAGGATGAGGCTCTGCGAGAGCCGGTTGAGCAGGAAGCCACGCATTCAACTCTCCCCTTTCAAGACGCCGGTGACACGCCGCCGCCCTAAGGCGGCGGCGTAAGAATGTCAGTCCTTCCAATGCCATCCGGCGGCATGCCAGGATGCGACGCGGGTGTTGGAATTTGCCTCGAAACCCTCCAGCCCTGCCTTGCGGCCGAACACATTGGCGTAGGCAAACAGAGGCAGGAACGGCAGATCCTGACGAACAATTTCCTGAACACGCAGATAGATGGCGCGCCGCTCTTCCCGATCGAAGGTGCGGGTACCCTTGTCGAGCAGCGCATCGACCTCCGGGTTGGAGTATTGGCCGGTGTTCGAGCCCTTTCCGCCCTTCGCGACGATCGCCTTTGTGTGCAGGCGGTTGGTAA
>NZ_RZSX01001206.1:0-1473 GCF_004023105.1 Mesorhizobium sp. M5C.F.Ca.IN.020.32.2.1
GTCCGACTTCGGCAAATATGTCGCCGGCGGCGGCCAGGTGGTGCTGGCGGCCTCGGCCGAGTTCGTCAATTCGGCTGCCGCGCTGCCGGCCTTCCAGACCACCTATGGCTTCACGCTTAAGCCGGACCAGCTGATCACGCTGTCCGGCGGCGATACGGCGGCGACCATCGCCGCTGCGGCGAACCAGACCAACGGCGCCAATGCCGCCATGGTCTACGGCACCGATGGCGGCATCGCGCCGTCCGGCCTGGTCGTGCTCGATGACGACAAGGGCGTGCAGCCGGTCTACCAGCCGGCTCCGATCATCCGCGAGGCGGTGCTGAAGGAGCATCCCGAGATCGAGACGCTGCTGAAGCCGGTCTTCGCCAAGCTTGACCTCGTCACCCTGCAGGAACTGAACGGCCGCGTGCAGGTCGGCGGCGAGCCGGTCAAGGGCGTCGCCGAAGATTTTTTGAAGAAGAACGGGTTTTTGAAGTAGGCCGTTCCTGAAATCGTGACATCGGTGCGCGGCGCCCCCCTCTGGCCTGCCGGCCATCTCCCCCTCAAGGGGGGAGATCAGATGTCGCGACGGCTTTCGCCACCTTTCAGCTGTGCAAGGTGTATACCGGCGCTGACGCTGCCAATCTCTCCCCTTGAGGGGGAGATGTCCGGCAGGACAGAGGGGGGCGTGACGGAGCGCGACGGTCCTGACGTCAGATCCTCAAGTCGCCGCGATCGCACATGCAAGGCATGACAGTCCGGTTCGACAAACTCGGCGTGGTCATTGCCGCAATCGTTGCCTATGCGGCGTTCGCAGCACCCTTCGCCACCTTCCGCGCCAACCGCATCGTGCCCGGCGAGGCGCGCTCGATCCTTGATTCCTTGCCGGCGGCGGTCGGCCCATTGCTGCTGGCGATCCTCTTCATCGCGGCAATCATCGCGCTCTTGAAAACGCCGCTCGTCCTGCGCCTTGCCGCTAGCGTGATCGCGCTTGCAGCCCTTGCCATCCTGATCGGCGTCGCCGGCAGCTTCCTGATGCCTGAGGGTAATACGTTCGCGCGCATTTCGCCCGCCTCGGGTTTCTGGCTGCTCATCTTCGCCTTCACGCTTTTGCTTGCCGATGTGCTGACGCGATTGAATCTGTCGCCATGGGCACGCCTCGGCGGGCTCGTCATAGCTGCGCTGGCAATCGGCCTGCTTTTGGCTTCGGGAAGTTGGAACAGCCTGTCGATCCTCAAGGAATATGCCAACCGCGCCGACAGTTTTTGGGCGGAGGGCTCCAAGCATGTGACGCTGGCGCTGGGCTCGCTGGCGGCGGCGGTGGTCGTTGGTCTGCCGCTCGGCATCCTCTGCCACCGCGTCGACAAAATTCGCGCCGGCGTGCTGAATGTGCTCAACATCATCCAGACCGTTCCTTCCATCGCGCTGTTCGGCCTGCTGATCGCGCCGCTCGGCTGGGTCGCCACGCATGTGCCGGGAGCGGCGCGATCAGCA
>NZ_RZSX01001207.1:0-1468 GCF_004023105.1 Mesorhizobium sp. M5C.F.Ca.IN.020.32.2.1
CCTGTCGATGCGGCGTGCGCCGGATCGAAGCCGACACCGCCGGCAGGTTCGAGCGGCAGGGCGACCAGCACCGGTCCGGCGCCGGTATCGGCGGTGACCGGCAGCGGTCGCGGCGCGTCCATCAGGTCAGGGATGGAGAAGGGGGTTGCATCCGGAAAGATGCCCCGTGCCGACAGGATCGAGACCTGGCCGGCATCGAGCATTGCCTGGTCCAGCGTCAGCTGCTGAAAGCCGAACGTATGCAGCTGCCCGGCCTGCAACGCGCCGCGCACCGTCGCCTCGAAGAAGCGATCCTGCTGCTGAAAATGCTGGGTCCGGAGAAACAGGCCTTCGGACCACAGCACCCTGTTTGCATCGCTCATGCCGCTACTTCCTGCATCGAGCACCCCTTGCCCTGGCCGCTAGGCGGAAATGCCGCCGCTGCCAAGCGTGACGTTGACGGTAACTGTTGATCCCGACGACACCGACTTGGTCGTACGCCAGGTCCGGCCGCCGGGCTCGCGAACGAGGGCAACGAAGCCCAGCGCAGCCGCGTCCGGCTCGACCGTGATGGTTTTGGAGGCGGTCTTTCCAGGCCCGACGGAGATCTGGTCGGATCCGATGAGATCGCCTGCGAGTGCGGAGCCGGCATCCCCCTGCAACGCGAAATAATCGGCCGAGTTGAATTTACCGGTGCTGCGCAGCCGCATCACGAGGACCGTCACGGGCCGGTCGCCGCCACCTGGTCCCGGGTTCATGCCGGCCGCCCCGGTCAGATTGACAGTGACCGCCGATGGTTTTGGCGGACCACTCTGGCAAGCCGCCAGCAGCCCGGTTGCGCCCAGGGCAACGATGAATTCGCGGCGATCGATCATGTTTCACTCCTCCTCATATGCATCCCGAAAATCAGCGCCGATTTCGCCCAAAAAGCTCGATTCCGCACGCTGGGCGATTTCACGATGGCGTTTCTGGTAGAGCTCCCACAGCTTGGCGCGGCGCCCGCCCGAAAGCAGGGTGCCGATCGCGGAACTCGATTTGAGCTCTTCCTCGATCACTGCCGGGTCAAAACGGTCAATCATTCGCCGCAAGGCGGACTGCACGCCTCGCCAGGCGCGCACGTGATGTTGCGCGAGATCGCGGACCGCGTCGGCAATTGCCGCTTCACCGGCCAGAAATCCGGGGCTGCGCTCGGCGATAAGGGTCACGATGGCGTCGTCCACCGTCGGCAGAAACTTGAGCGGATTGACTTCAGAGGCCCCAACCACCGTCTGGGCGACGCGAGCGTTTCCTTTTTCCTCGGCCCGCTTGCGCAGCAGCTGCATCAGGCCTTCCATCATGAGCCGATACTCGCGACCGAATTTTTCCATTTCCGCGATGCTGTCGCGTCCGGGAAAATCGGCTTCCTCGATGCCCATGCCTCGCAAGAACGCGGTGCGAAGGGCCATGTTCGCCGGTTGCGCCGCTGCCGGGGAGGGGGCGGGTTTGGGGG
>NZ_RZSX01001208.1:0-1466 GCF_004023105.1 Mesorhizobium sp. M5C.F.Ca.IN.020.32.2.1
ACCTTGACGAGCTGCAACTGTCGAAGGTGGTTATCAAGGCCGACTAGCGGCCTTCGTCTTTCGATGAGGCTGTGGCGGCGTCGGCCGCCTTCTGCTGTGCGACCATGCGCTTTACCAGGGCGAGGAGATCGCGCGTCGTGTCGTGGGGCAAGGCCGCCATAAGTTTTGCCAGTTCAAGACGATCTTCGGCTTCCTCCGGCGTCCGGCCCCAAAGATGAGGAGCAGCCTCAAAAAGCATTTCGATCGGCATGAAGCCGAGGATTTCACAGAGATGGATCATACGAGTAACGTGCATTTTCGAGAAAGCACGTTCGTATCGACCATATACCGGTACTGATAGACCAAGCAAAGGTGAGAGATCCGCGCGCGTCAGACCTTCATCCTCGCGTGCCTTGCGCAGGAAAGCCGCGATCTTCTCATCCATTTCGCCCAGAGTCGTGATGCCGTCAAAGCCCGGACGTCGATAAATTGGTTTATCAATCTCTGGGTCGGTCGTTTCCACCAACCCCTTTGCACTTTTATAGGTGCTCATATCCCGAGTCACAGACCCAACCCCCTAAATGAAAACCCGCCCACGGGGCGGTACTATGCACCAAATTGATTACATTGGCATTAGTTCCAATGCCTTTGAACTGGCTTTCTCCCTTACCCATTCTGGGGTTCAGGAGGGCGGTCGACGCTGCTGCGCACGGATAGCCCTCCGAGCTCCTGGAAGGGATCGAACATGATACGGCGTACGGTTGCAAGGGTATCAGCGGTTCTTTGCTGCGACCATCGTCCAACGGTCTGACGCGCCCTCAAACACTGATTCCACGAATTTTTCACCTTCGATCCAACCAAGATGCGCCGACAGCTCGCAAGCTATTGAATATTCATCAATCCTTATACATCGCCTCACGCTAACCGTCGATCCGTCTCCGTGCTTGGATATGTCCCATTTGGATATGCGGAAGAGTTCGGATTTCGCCTGTTCACTGGTCGGCCATGTAGCCTTATCGGGTATGCGATCGGGGCCTTTCACGATAGGCAAAAGGACTTGCGAAATCTCGCCAAGGCCGATGCTCGGCCTGCCGAGCATCGGCGCGGCGTAGATGCCGATACCGATGCCGACAGCTATTCCAAACAGGAAGCCGCGCCCCATCATTCTCAGTAGCCGTTGTCGCGGAGAAACTGGTCGATCGCCGCCTTGATGATCACCGTCATCTTGATGTCGTTGTCGAAGGCGGCCTCTTGCAATCGCATCTTCGTGTCGTAGTCCAGGGGACAATTGACGTAGTGCTTGGCTTCTCGCGCGTGGGCTCGTTTCAGGTCGCGCAGCCGATAGCGCCCATCCTCCTGGGCCAGAGCACGTTCGATCGCTTTGCTCTTGCGCTCTTCACCGCTCGGGTTCGGCAGACTGCGCCGCGGCCGTTCCCTTGTCGCGACCGCTTCTGAAACCGGCGCCGCTGTCGGTTCCGGTGCAGTCA
>NZ_RZSX01001209.1:0-1465 GCF_004023105.1 Mesorhizobium sp. M5C.F.Ca.IN.020.32.2.1
CGAAGGCAATGGCGAAGCCATCGCCTTCGTCGACGAGAATGCAACCGACCGGCAGCGTCAAGCGCTGCTGCGCATCATGACCGGCCAGGACACCGACCCGTTCGCGACGATGTTCGCCGTCTACGCCTCAACCGTAACAAAAATGAATGAGCCGGTTTTCACCAAGATCGATCTCGACCTCGATATCGACGGCCGCAGGGGCCGCATCTTCGTCAAGGACTACATCGAAACCGTCGGCGAACCGATCCGCAACAAGGTGACGGGCGCGGACTCGCGCGCTCAGATCGTGCTGCCGAACGGCTTCGAATATGCAGTCGCGGAGATCGGCAGCGCTTCGAGCACAACCAGCGGGCCGGTTCAGGTGAACATGAAGGACAGTTACGGCCAGTTCGCCCGGCTGCATCTCAACAATCACGGGGTGGTGCGGGCCTGAGGCGCCACATGGACGGCGGGTCGCCGCTGGAACGGCTGCTCAGACGCGACCGCGTCATCACGATTGCGGGCGTGGTAACGCTGTGCCTGCTGGCCTGGCTTTATATCGTCGCGGGTGCAGGGCTCGGCATGAATGCGTGGGAGATGACGAGGCTCGCGCTATTCCCCCACCAGCAAACTGCCGACCTGACCTCCGATATGTCTGGGATGGATATGCCCGGCATGGACATGAGCGCGATGACGATGGCAGCCGAACCGCGGGCCTGGGGGCCGGCGATCTGGGCACTGATGATCGCCATGTGGTGGGTCATGATGGTTGCCATGATGTCCCCGAGTGCGGCGCCGACTATTCTGCTCTATGCGCGCGTGCATCGCCATGCGCTCGCACAGGGTCAGATCCAGGACAAGCTCGCGCCCACCGGCGTATTTATGGCAGGCTACCTCCTGGTTTGGCTGGGGTTTGCCGTCGTGGCCACCGCGTTGCATTGGCTGCTCGAACGCGAGGCGTTCGTTTCCGCGACGATGATGAGTTCGCAGAGCCGCTGGCTTTCCGGCATCGTCCTGATCGCCGCGGGCCTGTATCAGCTCTCGCCGCTCAAGAACGCCTGCCTGTCGCATTGCCGGGCACCGACCGCGTTCCTTGCCCGACACTGGCGTCCCCACGCAGTCGGCGCGCTGCGTTTGGGCGCGTTGCACGGGGCGTTTTGTGTCGGATGCTGCTGGATGCTGATGGCGTTGTTGTTCGTGGGCGGCATCATGAATCTGGTGTGGGTTGCCGGGCTCGCTATTCTGGTGCTGGCTGAAAAGCTGTTTCCTGCCGGCCAGTGGGTTGGCCGGGCAGCCGGCATCGCCCTGATCGCCTGGGGCAGCGCAACGCTTTTGGTCTGACGACCAGGGCCGCCTTTGTCGGCATTCAAAGGCGTGAGGAACTTTGACTCCTCGCATCCGTTTACCCGAATGTTGGGGATGGGAGGTTCCGCCAATGAATGTCAGCGACGAAAGGACTGTATCCCTCTGGGCGGCGACCGAAGTA
>NZ_RZSX01000120.1:0-10327 GCF_004023105.1 Mesorhizobium sp. M5C.F.Ca.IN.020.32.2.1
ATAACATCAGCGGCCTCGATCAGATCCAATCGATAACGGCCCTGGATGACGAGACCTTGCAAATCGTGACCAAGGTCCCAACACGCTTGGCCTTTGACAACTACACGATGATTGTTCCCGAGCACATCTGGAAGGACATTAGCTACGCCGATGCGCGGGGCGCCTTCCGCAACGACCCGCCGCTGGTGGGCACGGGACCCATGATCGTTTCGGAGTTTCAGCAAGGTCAGTTTGCCCGCTTGGTGCCGAACCCGCACTTCCGGACCGGACAGCCGAAGACGGCCGGGATGGTCTTTCATTTCTTCAATACGGCCGACCCCATCGCCCAGGGCCTGAAGAGCGGCGCTCTCGACTATGGTATCAGCCTGACGGCTGCCCAATGGGCCGACCTCTCGGACAATCCTGACATCGTGGTCGGTGAAGCGCGCGTCGAGCAGCGGGACTATTTGGCCTTCAACACCGCCTCGGGGGACGGTGCAGGCAGCACCAAGGCTCTGCAGGATCCGGCGTTTCGCGATGCGATCGGCTACGCGATCGACCAAAAGGCCATCGTCGAGCGGGCCTACCGCGGTCACGCCGACCCTGGCATAGGGTTGGCAATGCCGGTGGCGGCGGATTACTACTCGGATATGGGCGATAGCAGGCGCCACTTTGATCTAGAGGAGGCAGCCCGCCGACTCGATTCCGCCGGCTATCGGGACACGAACGGTGACGGCGTCCGGGAGGACAAGGCGGGGAACAGCTTCCAGCTCGAGCTGATTACCGGAACCGGTTCGGGTACCCTCGAAATGCCGATCGCGGTCGTGCAGCTTATCACTGGCTGGTTGGGACAAATCGGCATTCCCGTAACAGTCACCCAGCTCGACTCCGGGGCGCTCTCTGCCCGTACGGTGGCACCGGCGAGGGGCGGCGGAGGCTGGGACCTGCTCGTTGCGGGGAGTTGGCGCGGTCCCAGCGCTTCCGACCTGCTCGTTGTGGGCAAAAGTGGCGATTCCAGCAACACGTCATACTGGAGCAACGAGAAGTTCGATCAACTTGTGTCTGACGTCGAGATCACCGTCGACCTTAAGAAGAGCCAGGAGCTGGTCGACTCGGCGGTTCGGCTCATATACTCCGAAGCCCCCTACATCATCCTAGCCTACCCGTTGCTGCTCGACGCCCGTCGCAAGGACTGCTTCCAGGGATGGCCCGAGGATATAGGGACATCGCAGGGCTATTATCCATTCGATCGCCTAAAGCCGGCCTAAAATGGTTCCGATAGAAAGCAAGAGCAGATGAGCCGGCGGATCGGGCGGATTCTCCTCAAGGCTGATCCTGAACTTCGTCCTGTTCCGGGTCATTCCTGGCGACCCCTGCATCGCTTTTGCTCGGCGGGGCACGCGTCAGCGTGACCGCTGAGCAGATCGGGGCGCAGCGCGAGAACTGGGGCCTCGACCGGCCGCTGTTCCCGAATCAGGTGCTCGAGTACTTGTCGGCAACGCTCCGCGGCGATTTTGGTTACAGCTTCAAGTTCAGGGGCCGGCATGTCGCCGACCTAATAGTGGAACGCTTGCCAGCCACTTGCCCTGGTCGGTCTAGCCCAATTCATCGCCATCCTATGCGGGGTTATGCTTGGCCTACATGCGGGTTGGCGCAGAAGAGGACCCGTCGACCATATCGCCACTGGAGCATCTCTGGCGCTCTATTCCGACGGCTTTCTGGCTCGGCATGATCCTGGTGGTGATCTTCAGTACGGCATTGGGCTGGCTTCCGGGTTATGGTGCACTTTCGCCTGGCGCAATTACGGGTTCGCTTGATTGGTTGCTCGACTACTTGCGGCATCTCGCGCTTCCGGTCACCGCGGGGGCTCTTGGACTAATCGGCCAATACGTCGTGGTCGCTCGTGCTGCGATGAGCGACATCGTCACCGAGGACTATATGGTACCGCACGGGCCAAAGGGCTGACCAATGGTTAGATGCTGATGCGTCATGCATTTCGCAATGCAATGCTACCGGTCATTACCCTGATTGCCCTTAATCTTGGCTACGTGGTGGCAAGTGCCATCACCGTCGAAGCCATCTTCGCCTGGCCGGGCAGCGGTGGCCTGACGGTGGAGGCACTCAATGCTCGGGACTATCCAGTCCTTCAAGGAGTATTCCTGTTGCTCGGCGCCTCGATTGTCGTCGCCAACCTCGTAGCCGATCTAGCCTACGGCCTGCTTGATCCGAGGGTCCGGCAGCGGCCGGCGATTTCCTCGCGCCCCCATCAGGCGAGCATCTGCTAGGGACGGACGAAGTCGGGCGGGACGTACTTTAGTCGTCAATGGTGCCCGGACCTCGCTCACGATCGCGCTGCTGGCGACCGTAATCAGCCTCGTCGTCGGCACCACGGTCGGAATGACTGCTGGATACTACGGTGGCAGGGTTGACGTCTGGCTGATGCCTTGACGGATTTCTTTTTCGTCATGCCGTCCTTCGTGCTGGCGCTGGTCATCACACCGGTGGTTCTCGAGGTGATGGGGCGCGGCAGAGAAATCCTCGGCTTCCGTCCTTCTCTTTTCGTGATCCTTGTCGTCATCGGCATGACAAGCTGGGCGTTCGTGGCCCGTATCGTTCGCAGTCAGACACTGTCGCTTAAGGAGCGAACATTCCTCGATCGTGCGCGCGTTGTTGGCAGCAGCAATTTCAGCATCATGGTGCGGCACATCCTGCCTAATCTCGTGCCGAAAATCGCAGCGAACGGTGCCCTGGTCGTCGCCGGCGCAATCTATGTCGAGGCGTCGCTCTCGTTCCTCGGGTCGATTGGAACAAGGATGGAGGTTTTATCGGGAAAAGGGCGTTACTTTCCCAGAAAAATTCAGGTCCGCTAGGAAAAACGGCTGGTGTCATTCAAGCTCGCGATCCAAACCCTGTTCTTTTCCACGAAGAACCCATTCGACGCAACGGCGAGATTGTGGGTACATTTCGTCTGGAGCAAAGAGCTTTACCCTGGGCCAGTCAGTGGGAATGGGTTATGTGAGCCACCGCGCACCAGTCACGAAGGAGCTGATTGACAGCAGTCGATCGGAAATCGAAATTGGTGGCAGACTCTACGAAGCCGGCGCGTCGCTCCGGGCGTTTTTCGATCCAAATGGAGAAAGGCTTGGGCGATAAGTTTGTACATTGTGCTGAGCGGCGAGAAAAGTGTGCTGGGGGAAACAGGAAATCGTCTCACGCGCGAATGCGGTGAGACCAGGTTGATGGCCTTTTGCAGGCGAAGTGCCGCTGACCTTGCGCTCGCAGAGTTTCGTGACTTGGCCTGGATCCGGTTTGCCGGGGCCGAGGCTGCACGGCGGCCGCAACGATCTGCGGGCTCAATATGGCGAGTGCTGCGCTCAATGTGCCTGTGGCGTGGAGACCTCGCCATCTGGGCCCCGACCACCGCGTTTCCGCCACGCCACGAGCACTACGCAGCAGAGTTTTCCGGCTATGCGATCGGCCTCGCTCGCAAATCGGACCGCCTTGTGAAGCTGTGCTGGGCGTGGCGACCCGATCTCTCTTAATAATTGCGGAGGAATCTTTGATCAGGCAAAGCTCGATCAGCGTTCCATCTGCCGAGCAGTGATCTGACTGACAACAGTCGCCTGACGCTTTGCCGCGTACGCCTCGCTTGGGGTCGTTCAGTGTGCCAGTCCAATTTGGCGGCCTTGGCAGGCAAATGCCGCGTTGCCAATGGTCGCTGCCGTTATGCAGAAACGAGCCGCTATAAGCCCGTTTACTGCGTCGAACGCGCGAATTCGTCGAAACAGTCGTTCTAGCGCTGCTACATTGTAGGAAGACTAGGCGGCCCGTGTTCCTGATACGGTTCGAATCCCGACGAGCTTGTAATGAGTTTGACTCGACCGATGACTCGGTTGCCAGAACCACCGGTCATTCTGCGGCGGAGGGTCCCGCCACAGACTGAGGAGTTCCTGCCCGGCGTTCATCCTTCACTAACGTCGGGGTACCGCTATGTCGCTTTCCCGGCCACCGGCCGAGAAGCAGTACCGTACTTTGCGGGCTATATGACGGCCGTCACCGTTGCGTCTGGAGACGAACTCGCGGTACATGTGGCAACGCGATCTTCAGAACGCTGTTACGTCGACATCTACCGCGTGACCGGGGTGCGAGGATGCTCATCTTCATCCCAAGCTCTCCTTCATCCGACGCTTTGGCCCTGTCGAACCACACCGGCTGCCGCAGTCGGCGGGGGGGCGTCTCCTAGGCCCTGGTGACGCCGACTCCGAAGGATGCCGCTGGCCGAAGGTGAATCTGCTCGACAGCGTTCCCAATGAGTGGCCTAGCGGCGTTTACGTGGCTCAGTTCTGCGCAGAGGAAAAGCCACGGGAGCGCGCCACCGATCGTGCAGGCGAGGATGCGCTGTTCATCGTCCGGCGTGGCAACGACCGCCCAGGCGCCCGGATCCTCTGTCAAGTCAACGTCGCAACCTGGCTCGCCTACCACATTTGGCACAACCGAAGCTTGTACCATGGGCGGTCGGATGACGGCCAATACTGGGAAGAGCTGAGGAATTCAAAAGCATCGATCCATCGGCCAGGTCTCGGGCTATGTTACCCGAACGGAAACATTCTGAGGCCGTACCCGCCGAAATCGGGGCAGACATTTGCCTTCATCGATTGGTTGGAACGCGAAGCAATATCCGTCGACTTTTGCTCAGGCCTCGACATCTCCAACGGGCATGCGAACCTTTCTGATTACTCTGCGCTGGTCACGATTGGCCACGACGAGTACTGGACTGGAAAACAGCTTGACGCCGTCCGTGCTTTCCGGGATTCCGGTGGCGCCACGATCTTCCTCGGTGGCAATCTTGCCTGCTTATCTGGTCCGAGAGACTTCTGACAGTACTGCAATCGAGTGCTATAAGGCTTCCGGCGACCACGCTGACAGCGAGCATGGCGACGGCGGGGAATCACTTGATCCGCTGCACGCTGCAGCACCCAACCCTTTGGTTACGGGATTCACCTGGCATCTGCGGCCAGAGTCAACGACACCCACGACCGGCGTATACAATTACACGCGTCGACCTGGAGCGCCGCAGGAGGTACTGACCGGCGGAATGTTTTGGTACTGGGAGCTCTTCGGCGGGCCATCGCGCCCTGAGTGTGGCTTTACCGTATGCGATCCCGAGCATTGGGTTTTCAATGGTGCTGGGGTCGGGGACGGAGACACCTTTGGTGCAGAAATAAAGCTCCTTGGACATGAGGCGGACGGTCTCGAAGTCGAGCCTGACGGCCCGCGTCCAAAACTCACATTCGCCGATGGAGCACTACCAGGAACTCGGTTGCTCGCTTTCGCTGATTGTCGGCGTTGGGGTGAATGGGACTTTGACGGCTGGCCAGCGGCGCACAGGCAAACCTCGGGCCCGCGCGAAACGCTTGGGAGCCTGGGTGGATTCGTTACGATGGTCGTCCACGAAGAGCCCGGCAAAGGCATACTGTTCAATGCTCCGACAGCGGACTGGGTGTTTGGACTCGTAAAGTCGATTGACTGGACCGCAACGCGCAGCCTCGAGCCTCCGGTATTGCCGGCAGACCCCGTAGTCGAGCAGATTACCCGCAATATCTTGCTCCGCTGCAGCACTCAACCTGGCTGATTACCGCTCCCGGCCTTAGCATTGTCGACAAGCGGTTGGCCGGCAATGCTAATGCCGAAGCGAAGAGTATCGTGAGCCTGTGCTGAGTCCTTTTTGCCGTTTGGAATATCACAACCGCTGTCGGCAAAATTCCGGTCTCAGCAAGCTATCGCGTTTCGCCATCAACATTGCAGTGTGCCCACATGGCGGAGGCATCCATGATGCCTTGGCTCTTGCAAGCATAGGGCAGATATAGGTCTCTTCCTCGGCCGTCGGTTGAGTTTGCCAATACTTAGTGTCGCTTGCCCTGTCACCAATTAGATCGAAGTTCGCGGCGGCCATCACGGCGCCGACGACGCCGGCCTTGCTGAAGCTGGTGATGACCTCGTTGCAGCCAATTCGCGCAGTCGCCAACACGAACGCTGACGTTCTTTGCTCGTGAAAACATAGTTCGGGCTGCGCGTGAATCTTGCGCACCATGCAACAATGTCTGAGCTGAGGTCAGCGACACAATTTTGGACATTGGAACGTCTTTCCGTTATCCAAAGCTGCCTTGGGTCTTTTCAAGTCAAATCCCTCGGAGAAATGTGAACACTGAGCATCGCGTCCGTAAAGCGCCGGCGCGAACGCATTCTTCAGTGGCACCGGGACGAAATCGCAATGGCTGACCAAAGCACGAGTTGCGTGACTATCGTGCCCACTGAGCAGGCGTCTTCTCTAGCGAAGACCCCGGGGGGGCAAGGCGAGCCCAGGAATGAAATAACTGTAAGCTTCGGCCCCCTCTAAGTGTCTCCCCGACCAAGGTCGGGGAGACACTTAGCGTATGGCGCATCTCGCCTGGGTTTCAGCCCTTGCAGAGCTCGGCTGCCGTGGTGCCGTCCGGGAGGTTGATTTTGGTGTAGCCGTATTTGCCGACTGACTCCATCATTTCTTTGGACCCGATATAGTCTTTCAATGCCGTGTTGAAGGCGTCGACAGTCGCCTGCTGGTTGGGCAGGAAGGCAAGGGCCGGATATCCTTTGGGACTATCGGGAAGCGGATCGGTCACTTCCACGCTGGCGTCCTTGCCAGCGAACTCCTTCATGGTGAAGTAGTCGCCTACACCCGCAGCTGCTCGACCAGCCTTCACCGCCTGCAGGACCTCTGCTGATCCGGCGACCTGCAAAATTTTTTCATCGGTGATCCCGGCTTTGCGCGCATTCTCGACGTCGTCCCAGCCTGCGCCGGTCGCGACGCTCAGGCCCTTGTCGCGCAGATCCTTATAGGAGTGCAGGTTCTGCGGATTGCCCTTCGGCACGATCAGGGCTGCGGTGGCGACAGCGAGCGGCTCGGTGAAAAGCACGTTGCGGCAGCGATCGGGCAGTATGAACATGCCGCCGGTGATGATGTCGAAGCGACCGGCATGCATTCCGGGGATGAGCGAGCCCCATTCGGCCACGACCGGCTCGACCTTGGTGGTGCCAAGCTTCTTTAGGATATCCAGCGTCATTGCATTGACCCAGCCGAGCGGCTCGTTGTTTGCGCCCGGATTGGCGAATGGAGGCTCGTTGGAGAAGCCAAGCCGGATTGTTTCTCCGTTCTTGATCTTGTCGAGCAGCGATTGAGCCGGGGCCGACCCGGTGAACGTTACGGTTGCCAGGGCCGCCATACCCAAAGCAGCCACCTTCAGAATTACACGCCTGAAAACACGGCTCCTGGCCCCTAAGCATTGCCACGTGTTCATTTGAGAGTTCCTTCCATTCCCGTTGGCCGCTGGTCCCGCCGGATGACGTCTAGAGCGACGTCGAGCCAGTGCTTTTACATGGACCAGAACGCGGCGGTTTCCCGTCTCCGGCGGTTACGTCGCGAAATCTGGAGCACTTTTCAAATGTCGGACGGCTTTTCCCGCCTAGTAAAACTAGCAGCCTTGCAAGACCACGATTACGCGAAATTTCAGTACCGCGCGCAGAAAATCGGCGATTTCGTTATGCTCCAGGACGCGGTTGAACGCCGGAGGTCTGCGACGAGATTGGGTGCTCATAAGCTGCGATCTTGCGTGAATGAAGTCGTTCGCTGTACACTTCCCAGCGTTCGCCGGAGTGTACAAACCTCCTGACTATGATGGCCCATGTGCACAGCCCGTCCTCGCTTTCTGTCGTCGCTGGCAACTGAGACGGAGGCCCTATGGCGAGGTACTCAAGTTTCGCCATAACTGTTGCTGATCCGAACCGCGGATCGGCCAGTGCGGCACGTGGTGCAAGGTCGGTATTGCAGAGAGCTTCGAGAATTAGCATCCATCATGAGACTACCTACGCCGACCGCAGCACCCCCGCAGCTGACAGATCCGTCTCAATGCGCAAGACTCTTGCCGCTTCGGGTACCACAGCAGTCATGATCATCTGGCATCCACGACATCATGTGTGGTTGGCTCGGTACGGCGTCGACAATCGATCTTACGCAAACGTAGTCCCGTGAGCCCGACGTCATCGCCGGCCTCGCGGCTATGCTTGATGATTGTGCCGGATAGTCCCTAGTAACTAAGCATAATCTTTTGGTAGATTTCGACCGCTTTGGCCAACTGATCTATTTCCACGTACTCGTTGGCGGTATGTGCCTGATCGGTACTCCCACCCAAGAATAACGAAGGGAATTTTTGCCAACGAAAGCTGGCTTGCATCCGTGCCATACGGAACCCCAAAGGGCCTGCGCATTCCTGCGACTTCCGCACATGCCTTACCGCAACTGCGGCGATTTTCGTGCCCTCCGCACTCGGAGGAACTGGATCCTCTAAAACAGGGAGCAACGAACGCACCACTAACCGTTCATGGCGACCTGGCCTTGGGCGCATCGAGGTGCGCCTGCCGACCTCTGATCATGCCGAGGTCTGTCATCCATCGCAACGCGCAGATCTGGGGGGCTCATCTCGAAGCGAGATGGGGTCAATACACACACTGCATTTGACTGTAGAGGTTCAACCTTGGAAGCTTCTCAGTGATAGAACACGCGACGCGGATCCGCGAGTCTAGGATGCCGGAGCCCTGGCTGCGCAGATCTGGTCAAGCTGGCAGGCCCAAGGCGAGGGTCTGCTCTTTTTTGGTGCAGGAGACAAGAATGCGCAGGGTCGATGATTTCCGCGATATTCATGATGAGGCTATCGCTTGGCGCCGTCACCTCCACCAGAATCCGGAACTCGGATATAACGTGCACAACACCGCGAAGTTCGTCGCCGAGAAGCTCGCTTCCTTTGGGATTAATCATATCGAGACGGGCATAGCCGAGACCGGTGTTGTCGCGGTGATCCAAGGCGTCGGCGGAGAGGGCCCCACCATCGGACTACGGGCCGATATGGATGCCCTGCCGATCGTCGAGGCCACCGGTAAGCCCTGGACGTCGCAGGTCGAAGGAAAAATGCACGCATGCGGCCATGACGGCCATACCGCCATGCTGCTGGGTGCCGCTAAGCATCTCTCCGCCACCCGGAATTTCAAGGGTTCGGTGGCGCTCATTTTCCAGCCCGCCGAGGAAGACGGGCAGGGCGCAGGACGAATGGTTCAAGAAGGATTGATGGATAGGTTCAATATCGCCCAAGTCTTCGGCATGCACAACATGCCGGGTATTGACGTTGGCAAGTTCGGTATTCGTGACGGATCAATTATGGCGGCCCTCGACGAGTTCGACATCATCGTCACAGGCCGGGGCGGACACGCTGCAACGCCTCATTTTACGATTGATCCGGTGGTCGTCGGAGCACAGATCATCATTGCGCTCCAGACCTTGGTGTCACGAAACTGCGATCCGACCGAAGCGTTAGTAGTGTCCGTACCCAAATTCAACGGAAGTGAATCCTATCACATCATCCCCGACAGCGTCACGCTAGGAGGCACGGTGAGGAGCCTATCACCCGCATTGCGCGATTTTGCAGAAAAACAGATCGAGGTCTGCGCGAAGAATGTTGCTGCTGCTTTCGGGGCCAAGGTGGAATACCGACATAGGCGCCTTGAACCGCTCACATTCAACCAGACGGAGGCAACCGAGCTGGCAGCCGCTGCCGCACGGAGCCTTGTTGGGCGAGAGGCCGTCAACGATCAGATCAAGCCGGTGATGGTTTCCGAGGACTTCGCCTACATGCTGCAGGCGCGACCGGGCGCGTTCTTGTTCCTCGGCAACGGACCTACTTCGGGCCTGCACAATCCAACCTATGACTTCGACGACAATGCAATCCCTTACGGGATCGGCTACTGGGTCAACTTGGTGGAAGGCGGCTTGGCCCGTTAGCGCCAGCATAGTATTTAAGCGCTGCCCGCGCGCGCACCAGATAAGTCCGTAGGGTCACCTAGCTTATCGGGCGCGCCATCGCCATACATGACAATACTCCGTCATGCGAACGCATACAATCGAACAGTTGGGGAGCCAGCGCAGCTTTGCCGTTAAATTTTGCAATCAACAGCTGACCGTCGCACCGCCGGTCCCGAGGCATTCGAGAGAGAAACAAATAGGACTGAGCAATCCGGGTACCGCGCATTCAAGAGAAGAGTCGGAACTCCATGTAGCGATGTACTTGGCCAAGCCGGGGTGGGACCCCAAACCGGATCGTGGCAAGTGCGGACGGCGTATATATCCGGGACACCGAGCCTCGCAAAAGCCTTGATGGATACGGCGCCCTTTACCGAGTCGACGTGGGATACGGCTGCACGGAAATTGCCGATGCGATTGCGAGACAAGCCATGAACCGCCGTTCGCCCGCTTGCAAGCCAGAGC
>NZ_RZSX01001210.1:0-925 GCF_004023105.1 Mesorhizobium sp. M5C.F.Ca.IN.020.32.2.1
ATGAACCACCGTTCCAGACTGCCGCTGAGCATGCAGCCCACGGCCGATGGACCGCCGCCCTGCACCACGCTGGTCGAGCTGACCCGGCACGAGAAGCGGATCGAATACTGGATCCGCTTCGGTCGCCAGAGCTACGAGCAGATAATCGACCGCCATCGCCGTGTCGTTGGCTTCCCGCCCAACAGTGTATTCGCCTTCGTCCGGTGGGCCGCCAATGACTACGGCACGGTGCTCTCACGCATCGACATCGTGCGTGCGATTGATCGTGGCGAACCGTTCCAGACGTTGCCTTTCGTGCGGCCCGGCGGAGAGATCCTGCTCAAGGTGGAGGGCTGGCCGAAGGTCGCGCGCGTACTCGAGCACATCGATGCAATCGAGGCGCAACGCATCGATCCCAGCGCTGTCGCCGGGCCCCATTGGCGTCATGTCCATCACCGCATCGCAGCGGGCGTGGAGCCGCGTGCTTACACCAAGGACCGCCATGTGGCATGGCTCAAGCGGCGGAGCCTTGAGCGATGAGCCGCCGCGCCATCGTGCTCGTGATGCTCGTGACCAGCGCGCTCGTCGTCGAACCGGCATTGCGCGAGGATGGTCCGAGCTTCCTCTGGAATGCTTCCGCCAGCGTGCCGATCGGGCTCTATCGGCTCGCGCCTGCAAGCCACGTCGAAGTCACCGATCTCGTCGTCGTCCAACCGCCCGAACCGCTCGCCGCATTCCTCGCCGAGCGCGGCTACCTCGCACGCGGTGTGGCGCTCATCAAGCGCGTCCTCGCGAAAACTGGCGACACCGTCTGCCGGCGCGGTTCGACCATCATTGCCTACGACCGCGCCTACGGCGTCGCACACGAGAACGACAGTCGCGGCCGTCCGCTCCCCGTTTGGCAGGGCTGCCGGACGCTCGTCGAGGGTGAGGTCTTCCTCATGAA
>NZ_RZSX01001210.1:935-1461 GCF_004023105.1 Mesorhizobium sp. M5C.F.Ca.IN.020.32.2.1
GGGCCGCGGCCGACAGCCTCGAGGGCCGCTACTTCGGGCCCCTCCCCGCCAGCTCAATCGTCGCCCGAGCGCTCCCGATATGGACCGACGCCGACGGTGGTGGACGCTTTCATTGGCACGTCGGCGACACGCCGGACGTGCCCTGATCCCCCTTCCAACCGCCAGACAGAGGAGTCCCCCCATGGCACAGATCGGTCAGTTCACGCGCACCCAGTCCGGCTATTCAGGGCGTGTTCGCACGCTCTCGCTCGACCTCGCGCTTGTCTTTGTTCCGGCCGACAACGCCGATGTCGAGAACGCCCCGGACTACCGCATCCGTCTCGGTGACGAGGACGGCGTCGAGATCGGCGCCGGATGGTTGCAGACCGGCGACCGTGCAGGCGCCTATATCTCCGTCCTTCTCGACGATCCCTCGCTCGTCCAGCCGATCCGCGCGCGACTCTTTCAGTCGGATGGGGACGGTCGTGATTGGGGCCTGCACTGGACACGCCAGAAGAAGCGCGACGATCAGGACAAGGCGCAGGAC
>NZ_RZSX01001211.1:0-1461 GCF_004023105.1 Mesorhizobium sp. M5C.F.Ca.IN.020.32.2.1
GTCGCTGAAATACGATTTCGACAAGATGAACGTCCGCATCCAGGTGATAAACCCGGGCTTCGTCGACACCCCGCTGACCGAGAAGAATTTGCTGCCGATGCCCGGTCTGATGCCCGTCAATCGCGCCTCGCGCCGCATGGCGCGCGGCATCAAGTCCGGCGGCTTCGAAGTCACCTTCCCGCGCCGCTTGAGCTGGGGCCTGAAGCTGCTCAGAATCCTGCCGAGACCGTTCTGCCGGTGGGTCATCAGCACCGCGACCCGCTGGAAGGCGCGTCCGCTGAATTTCGACCGCAAGCCGCCGAGCGAATAGACCGGCCATCGAAGTCGGCGATCCCGCAGCCGGCGGGACGCCGTTGCCTGTCTGCTATCGCGGCCATAGGTTGCGGATTATTTGGACGGAGTCTGCGATGGGGCGACCAATCGTGCTTGGAATGCTGGCTTTCACCTTCATTCTTGTCCTCGCCTTCGCCCGCGCGTCCACGTCGACACCACGGTTCGCTTCGATTCTTCCCTGATCGGCGATGATCCGCAAGCCTATCTGGCACGCCGGGAGGCGGCCGTGCCTGATATCCGCGACGGACTTGAAAAGGAAATCATCTGGGCCAATCCGATGATTCATGCCAGGACGCCGCTGTCGATCGTCTACGTCCACGGCTTTTCGGCGTCGAAGGGCGAGGTTCGTCCGCTGCCCGACGAGGTGGCCGACCAGCTCGACACCAACCTCTTCTACACCCGCCTCACCGGCCACGGACAGGGCGGTGCCGCGATGGCGGATGGCAGCGTCAACGCCTGGATCAACGACTATGCGGAAGCGCTCGCCATCGGCCGGGCGATCGGCGACAAGGTGATCGTCATTCGCTACCTCGACCGGCGGCTCGCTGGCGGCCTGGGCTGCGACGCAGCCGGGCGCTTCAGACGGTGTTGCCGCAATCGCGTTCGTCTCGCCGAATTTCGGCGTTAGGGCTTCGGGCGCCGAACTCCTGACCATGCCTTGGGGCAGAGGAATCGCCCAACTCTTCGCCGGCAAGGAGCGCAGCTTCCCGCCGCGCAACCCGCTGCACGAGAAATTCTGGACCTACCGCTATCCGATCGCCGCGACGCAACCGATGGCGGCGCTGACCGAGCTTTCCTATCGCGCGCCGGTGGAGAAGGCGAACATCCCCGCCCTGTTCATCTTTTCGGATTCGGACAGGATCGTGCGGTCAGACCGCACCCGCGAAATCGCCGGGCGCTGGGGCGCGGCGCACGAACTGGTGCCGGTCGACGATGCCGGCGATCGGGACAACCACGTCATTGCAGGTGACGCACTGTCGCCAGCAACAACGGCTTTCCTCGCGCAGCGCATTGTCGTCTGGATACAGGCGGTGGTGAAGTAGATCTCAGGCGAAAAAGGCGACCGAAGCATCGCTCCGATCGCCTTTTCAGATCCCGCAAACCAAGCCGAGCCCGACAGGCCAGCCA
>NZ_RZSX01001212.1:0-1459 GCF_004023105.1 Mesorhizobium sp. M5C.F.Ca.IN.020.32.2.1
CGCCTTTGGGGAAGCCGACTTCCTCGGCGAGCGCGCCCCAGGCGAGGCCGGAATAAGGCGTCTGCGAGGCCGGTTTGACCACCGCGGTGCAGCCGGCAGCAAGCGCCGGGCCGAGCTTGCGGGCCAGCATCGAGGACGGGAAATTCCACGGCGTGATGGCGGCGATGACGCCGACCGGCTCCTTGGTCACCAGGATGCGGCGGTCCGCCCAGGGCGACGGCACGACATCGCCATAGGTGCGGCGGCCTTCTTCGGCAAACCACAGGATGTAGGAGGCGGCCGAACCGATCTCGCCCTTCGATTCGAACAGCGACTTGCCCTGCTCGATGGTCAGCAGCTCGGCCAGCACATCCTGATTGTCCATCATCGCGTCATGCAGCTTACGCAACAACTTCGAACGCTCGAGCGCAGTGGTCTTGCGCCATGTCTTGAAAGCGGCGTCGGCGGCTTCGATGGCGCGGCGCGTCTCGACCCTGCCCGACTTCGGCACAGTGCCGATCTTGAGGCCGGTGGCCGGATTGTTGACGTCGACCGTCTGGCCGCCGTCGGCCTGCACCCACTCGCCATTGATGAGATTGGCCTGGCGCATGAAATGGCTGGTTTTCTGAAGCATGGTCTAGCCTCCGTTCGGCGCGCTGACGGGCCGCTATCTGGATTTCTTTGGTGGGCGTGCGCAATGGCATCGGTGCCGGCACGCCTGGAGCCACTGCTCTTTACCTAGGGCAAGCCCCGCAATCAATCGCAAGATGGCATATAGGGTTTGGGCCAGCGCAAGGCGAGGCCAACTTGCGCCCAAATTGCTATCCAAACACGTTGCTATCCAAACACGTGGACGACGACCGTCAGCCAGAACGCCGTGGTGACGACCGCGCAGGCGGTGGCGATGGTCATCTGGTTCGATGCCAATGCCTGGCCGGTGTTGAACTGCGTCGCAATCAAGTAGGAATTGACCCCGGATGGCAGCGCGGCGGCCACGACCGCGACCTTCGCTGACAGCGGCGGCAGCCCGAACAGCCAGACCAGGCCGAGTGCAACGGCCGGCATCAGCAACAGCTTCAGCGCCGACAGCGCCAGCGCCGGCCGCACGTTGCCGGAGATGCCGAAACGGCACAGGCCAAGCCCCATGGCAAACAGCGCGACCGGTCCTGCGATGTTGGCCAATGCGTCGACCAGCCGGACGGCCAGCCCCGGCAGTGGCAGGCCGGTGATACGCCATGCCCATCCGGCCAGGATGCCGATGATCAGCGGATTGGAGAGCAGCTTTCGAAAGAAGCGCCGGATGATACGCAGCGGATGCACATGCTCGTCACCGCGGCCAAAGATTTCAAACAAGATGATCGACGCCATGATCATCGTCGGCAGATGCACGGAAATCAGCAGCGACAGCACTTCGAATCCACTTGGCCCGAATGTGCCGAGGACGAACGGGATACCGAGCAGGACGAGATTGGAAAACGCC
>NZ_RZSX01001213.1:0-1456 GCF_004023105.1 Mesorhizobium sp. M5C.F.Ca.IN.020.32.2.1
GTCCTGGCCGCCGCGTTCCAGTTGATCTAGAGCGTCGGACCCAAAGTGGCCGGCGGCTTGTGCTTGCCTCATGTCGACCTGTTCTCCAATCAGTCGCGCCAGACGGCATCGCAGGAACTTTGACGAATATGGCCCGTTCTTATGGCGAGAGGATCCTCGCCATGGAACACATCGCTGCCGTGTTGCTTGTCATTGGCTGTTCTAACGCGATGACGGAATGTCGTGAACTGCCCGTATCGGTGGGTGTTTTCGAAACCGCTCAGGAATGCGCCGCCGAGCGTCCGTTTGTCTTGAGCAATGTGCAGGGTCAGGCTCCGCGCATAATTGCCAAATGCCTTTCCGTCGATCCGGCACTTGAGGATGATTACGGTCAGATCGTCTGGAATGTGCGTCCGGACGGCACGCTCGACGCTTCCGTGGAGATTTCCAATCCTGAGGTTGCTTCGACCGGCGCGCGCCCCGAACAAGATTCTCTTAGCCAACAATGAAATCGATCGGGCAAAACCCTTTTTCGCATGGTAAGTGACGGGTGGAGCTCAAGTGAGGACAAAAGCGAGGAGTGACCCTATGCGGAAGATGATTATTGCCATGGTTGCCGTGGTCGCAGTCAGCGGCTGCAGCACCACCGAGCGGGATGTCGGCGTCGGCGCCGGTGTCGGCGCTCTGGCCGGCGGCCTGATTGACGGCGGCAAGGGTGCGCTGGTCGGCGCAGCCATCGGTGCCGGTACCGGCCTGCTGGTGCGCAACCTGCGCAATGGCTATTGCCAGTACCGCGACAACCGTGGCCGTCTCTTTACGGCTCGCTGCTGATCCGTTTCAAACGCATGAGGCAATAGTAGCGGAGACCGGACGAGCCGGTCTCTGTTTACTTTCGCCTTCGAAAACGGTCAGTTTGCGGCAGCGTTTTCAGTCCGACAGTGGGATCCTGATTTCCACTCTCAATCCGCCATCGTGAAAATCGCGATTGATCGTACCGCGCAATTCGCGCGTCACGTTCAAATCGATCAGCTTGGTGCCAAAACCGGTTTTGGCAGGTGCTTCAAGCTTCTTCTGGCCGACTTCGCGCCAGTTGAGAACCAGCGTCCGGTCGCGCCAGCGGCCCTCGACCGACCAGGCGACCTTGAGCGCACCGACCGAGTTGCCGGCTTCGCCATATTTCAGCGCATTCGTCGCCAGTTCGTGAAAGGTCAGGCCGAGCGCTTGCGTCGTTGTCTCGTCGAGCAGCACCTCTGGCCCCGACAATATCCCCTCAGGAAGCTCCTTGCCGAATACCTGACCAAGCTCGATGCGCAAGAGATCGCCGAGGTCTGCCTTCTGCCAGCGCGAGCGCGTCAGCATGTCCTGGGATGCCGCCATCGCTTGCAGCCGGGCCGAAAAAGAGGACGAGAACTCGTGGACGTCGGTGGCGTGCGATGCCGTCTGTCGCGCGATCGCCAGCACCCGCGTGATCGAGTTC
>NZ_RZSX01001214.1:0-1456 GCF_004023105.1 Mesorhizobium sp. M5C.F.Ca.IN.020.32.2.1
CCTCATCGGCGTCTCGGCGATGTGGATTTCGGATATCGTCTTCGAGGTGGTGGTGAGGCGGTTCAAGCCGGAGAAGGAGGAGTGAGATCGCGCCTGTCTTATTGCGCCCGCAGTAACAGCCTCTTGCGGGAGACCCGGGTGAAGGTGCGGAACCACGGGCGACGGTGCGCGTTACGCACGACCCTCGTGAGGATGCACCATGCCAGCTCGCCCAATCGTCTCGACAGCCGCAGCGATCCTGCTCGCCGCCACAAGCATGGCTTACGCCCGGCCGGATGCGCGCACCATGACATGCGAACAGACGCAGCTTCTGATCCAGAGCCGGCGCGCGGTCGTCCTGACCACCGGCCGCAACACCTATGATCGATATGTCCGCCAATACGGCAACGAGTGCGACTGGCCCGACGTGCCGATCGCCTCCTATGTCCGGACGCTTGACGGTCAATGTCGGGTCCATCGATGTGAGGAACCGGTTTTCGATTTCCCGGACTGAGAAGCAGCCGGCCTCTGATCCAAGGTCTGTTCGCGCGACGTCTCTTCGCGCGACATCAAGGGGCCGATGCCCTAGAAGCCGAAGAACTGCCAGCCGATCAGATATCCAAGCGCGACGACCGCCAGGGGAAACAAGGCGGGCGCCAGCCGGCTGAGGGCGGAGCTCCTTGCCGGTTCCTTCGGGGCATTCCTGACGGCGTTTCCGAGATTCTTAGTCATGATCCCGCTATAGTAGCAGTCGCTGATTAACGATTCCCCAACATGCTGCGCCGCTCCGGAAACGGGGCGGTTTTCGCGTCTTCCATGGAGCTCGTCGCTCTTGCCGCTCAAAACTATCCTGTCAGTCGATAGCATGGAACCGGGCGCGTCGCAGCATACCGGAACCAATCGCCGCCCACCTGCTTTGGCAAGGAGGTGATCCTTCGCGGGAAAGGAGTTCGACGTGAAACCTTTCGAATTCTTGCCAAGCGCGCTGATGACGGGCCCGCTGATGACGGGCACGCTGATGATGGGCATGCTGGGTGCACTAGCGTTGGCGGCGCCGGTTGCCGCCCAGACGGAGACACAAGACCCGGCGCCTGCCGGCCCATGCCAAGCCCAGCCGCAGAACGGCCAGCAACAGAAGCCGCCCGTCAACAACGGTGCCAGCGACAGCCTGACCGACACGCTTGATCCCTGCAACGGCGTGCTGCAGCCGCCGCCGACCGGCGATCAGGGCATGGCCGCACCGCCGCCGGACCAAGGCAGGACACCGGTGCTCAAGCCCGGCGAGGTCCCGGCACAGCCGCCGAAACAATAGATTCGGGCCTTTGCCGCCTCGCGCCTGACGGGTGCCCCGGCAGGCTTTTTCGCCTTCGGCCCGGAACATTAGCTCTTGCTAAATGTTCCTCTCGAAGCAGTCGATATCACCCCCTCCGGCATCGCTGCTGATCGGGCAATCCGATCGGCCCGCGCGCCTGCGTAA
>NZ_RZSX01001215.1:0-1456 GCF_004023105.1 Mesorhizobium sp. M5C.F.Ca.IN.020.32.2.1
CTTCTTCCTGCTGGAAGGACGGGCTCGCGTGACACTGGTTTCAGCGGACGGCAGGGAGATAGCGTATCGCGATGTCGAACCGGGTGACATTTTCGGGGAGCTCGGAGGCATTGACGGGATTGCACGCTCTGCCAGCGTAGTCGCGCTGGAGGCAACCCGCGCTGCACGGCTGTCCGGCACAGCATTCCGGGATATCGTGATGACCCACCCGACTTTCGCCTGGATGCTGCTTGAGCATCTGTCTGCCCAGCTCCGGCGCATGACCGAGCGGGTATTCGAATACAGCACTCTGGTCGTGCGAAAACGGCTGATCGTCGAGCTCCTGCATCGGGCGGAGAAAGCCGCACTCGTGGACGGCGAGGTGTCCATAAGCCCGGCACCGACGCATTCCGAGCTGGCGGCAACGATCAGCACGCACAGGGAAGCGGTCTCGCGCGAAATGAGCGACCTCGCCAAGAGAGGCCTGATCGAAAAGCGCGGCAGCAGGTTATTGCTGCATGACGTCTCGGCACTACGGGCGCTGGTCGACAAGAAGGAATAACGAAGGCTGTCGCTGCGGCGGGGGGCACCGCACGTTTCATACTCCTCGGCCGCAAGTGATTCGCGCAGCCCGCGCCTTGGCTGACATGGACCAAGGGACGCTTGCGAAGCGTGCCGGAATCAACATCAACACGGTAAGCGCCATGGAGAAGAAAGGCGCCGAAGGGCTCACGAGTGGCCTTGATAAGGTGTGCGCCGTGATGACCGTGCTGGAGGCCGAGGGCATCGAGTTTCTGAATCACGGAAGCCCGGGTGTCCGACTGAAGGCGAAGCCGTGATCGGGGATGATCTGGAGGCCCAAGGGCTTTCCTACCGAAAGGCGCGGCGGAGTAGCGCGCCCTTGCGAAGGCGAAGCTTTTGAAGTTCAGTGCGCGCGCAGGGGGGAACCATCATGCGCAAACGCAACATTTTCGCGGCGGCAGGGGCCGCGACCATCCTATTAAGCGGCTGCTCCGGTTCGGGCCTAGGTATGCCTGGCTCACCTGCTTGGTTGCAACAACACCGCAAGCGGAACAGGCGACTTATTTCCGGAACCGATGCGTCTCCTACGGCTTCGAGCCAGGGACCTCAGCCATGGCGCAATGCATCCAGAACGAGTCCATTTCGTCTCGCGGCAGGGCATCAGCCCGAGCAAATGCGGCTTTTGCAAACATGCAGAACAGTCAGCCAAGAACAACGACTTGCAACCGCTTCGGTAACACTGTGAATTGCACGACTTTTTGATGGGACACTAGCCGGCGACACTCTTTATGTCACATGGCCCGCCAGTCCGCTTTGACGACGCGGCGGGTATAGGCTCGCTCGACGCCGACGACCGCTTCGTCCTTCGTGGGCACCTTCCCGTTCGCGCCACCTTCACAACATGTCCAGAACCATGTCCCGGCTTCTTTGCCGTGGAGCGTCTTCAGGATGCGGC
>NZ_RZSX01001216.1:0-1451 GCF_004023105.1 Mesorhizobium sp. M5C.F.Ca.IN.020.32.2.1
GACCCAGCCGGTCCCCTGCGTCGTCACCGACGCTCATAGCGAAGTGCCGATCGAGGAGGATTCGCTGGCCGAGAACTTCCAGCGAGAGGACCTCCATCCGCTCGACATGTTCCGCGCGTTCCAGACCCTGCACGACCAAGGCGCCAGCCATGAGGAGATCGCGGCACGCTTCTTCGTGTCCGCCACCTTCGTGCAGCAGCGCCTGCGGCTCGCCAAGGTCTCGCCGAAGCTGCTCGAGGTCTACGAGCAGGAGGGCATGAAGCTCGAGCAACTCATGGCCTTCACCGTCACCGACGATCACACCCGTCAGGAACAGGTCTGGGAGGCGCTTGCGCATTCATGGTCAAAGGAGCCGCATCAGATCCGGCGCATGCTGACCGAAACCACGGTTCGCGCCACTGACCGCCGGGCGCTGTTCGTCGGTGTCGACGCTTATGTCGAGGCCGGCGGCATCGTGCTGCGTGACCTCTTTGAGGCTGACAATGGCGGCTGGCTGCAGGACCCGGCGCTCCTCGACCGCCTGGTCGGCGACAAGCTCAAGTCGACCGCCGACGAGATCGCGGCGGAGGGCTGGAAGTGGATCGTGGTCGATGTCGATCTTCCCTACGGCCACAATCACGGCCTGCGGGCCCTCGCCGGCACCCCCGCCGATCTGACTGAGGAGGAGCGTGCACAACGTGAAGCGCTGCGCGCGGAGTACGATCGGCTTGAAGCCGAGTATGGCGAGGCCGACGAACTGCCCGACGAGGTCGATCAGCGCCTCGGGGAGATCGAGTCCGCCCTCGAGGCCTTCGAAAGCCGGCCGATGAACTACGATCCTTCCGAGATCGGCCGCGCCGGCGTGTTCATCAGCATCGACCGCGACGGTGACCTCGTCGTCGATCGGGGCTATGTGCGCCCCGAGGACGAAGCGCCGGAAGCCGTCGACGCCGACGCCGCCGATCCTCAAGGTACGACCGACAGCGAGGATGGCGGGGACGGTCCTTCGGTTCGCCGCGCCACTATCACCATCGGCGCGCAGGCGTCCGAGCCCGAGGAGGATGACGGCGACGCCATCAAGCCGCTGCCCGAGCGCCTGGTGATCGAGCTCACCGCGCATCGCACGCTGGCGCTGCGCAATGCGGTGGCCGAGAACCCGCATGTGGCCATCACGGCGCTATTGCATCGGCTCGTCCTCGATACCTTCGGTCAGCGTTCCTCGACCGGCTGCGTCGAGGCGTTCGTCCGGCATGTCCACTTGCCGGCGCAGGACTCCGGCCTCAAGGACAGCGCCTCGGCCAAGGCTGTCGATGAGCGGCATGAGGCGTGGAAGGGGGACATCCCGCTTGGTGACGACGAGACCCTGTGGGCCTGGCTCGACGGTCTTGATGACGCCAGCCGGCACGCCCTGCTGGCGCATTGCGTCAGCTACGGGATCAACGCCCTCTTCGAGCGGCCCAACCCCTATAGCG
>NZ_RZSX01001217.1:0-1451 GCF_004023105.1 Mesorhizobium sp. M5C.F.Ca.IN.020.32.2.1
TTGATAAGCGCCGCCGGGCCCGCCGCCCTACCCTCGCGACATACATGCTTGCAAGGGAACGACCATATGGCGAAAGTTACCATCTCCAGCGTCATCGACGCGCCGGTCGAAAGGGTTTGGGCGCGCATACGCGACTTCAACGGCCTGCCGAGCTGGCATCCGCGTATGGTCGAAAGCCATATCGAGGACGGCAAGGATCCCGGCACGATCGGCTGCGTGCGCAACTTTCAGCTCGCCAGCGGCGCCCGCATTCGCGAAAAGTTGCTCGACTTCTCCGACGGCAATTTCCTCGTCAGCTACTCCATCCTGGAGACACCGCAGCCGCTGACCAACCACAAGGCGACGCTGCAGCTGCGGCGGGTGACCGATGGCGACCGCACCTATGCCGAATGGACCGCCAGCTTTGACGCGCCCCCGGAAGAAGCCGACAAACTGGCCGAGGGCATGGGCGCCAACGTCTTCCAGGGCGGTTTCAACGCTTTGAAAAGTCATTTCGCCGGCCAAAGTTGAGCAAAAGGAGCCTTCCATGGCGCTCGCCCTGCAGACTTTCTCGACGGTCAAGGACGCCAATGCGGCGCTGAAAGCCGCCGGTACCCGATACCTCGGCGGCGGCACGCTGGTCGTGCGCGCCGCCAATGAAGGCGATGTGTCGGTCTCCAGCCTCATCAGGTCGACCGAGCCGGCGCTGTCGGCGATCACCGTTTCCGGCGGCAAGGTCCGCATTGGCGCTTCGGTGACCATGGCGGCGATCGCCCGTCATCCGGATCTCGCGTCGCTTGCCCAGGCGGCGCGCGCCGTCGGCGGCCCGGCGATCCGCAACATGGCGACCGTCGGCGGCAATCTCTTCGCCCCGGCGCCCTATGGCGACTTCACCGTGGCGCTGCTGGCACTGGACGCAACCGTCAATATCGACGACGGCGAGCTACCGATCGAAACCTTCCTGGCAAAACGCGAAAGCAACCACGCCATCATCACCGCAGTTGGATTTACGTTTCCGGCTGAAGGCTTTCGCTTCCTGAAAGTGTCGAGGATCAAGCCGAAGGGCGTCTCGGTGCTGAGCATCGCCGCCGTGCTGGAACAAGCACCGGACGGAACCGTGTCTTCGGCACGGATAGCGCTTGGCTGCATGGCCGACCGGCCGATGCGTGCGACGGCGGCGGAGAAGGCGCTGCTCGGCAGGACGCTCACCAGCGATGGCATCGCGCCGGCGCTTGCTGCGGCCGGCGACGGCACCTCGCCTGTTACCGATCCGATCGCCAGTGCCTGGTATCGCAACGAAGTCCTGCCGGTCCATCTCGGCCGGCTGCTACTCGGCTGAAATATCCAGGGGAGCGCGCTTGCCCACGAGCAGGCGCGCAAGGAGGAAACATGGCAAAGGTCCCGGTTCAGTTCACGCTCAACGGCGCGGTGAAGGCCGAATTCATCGACAGCGGTACGACGCTGCTCAACGC
>NZ_RZSX01001218.1:0-1449 GCF_004023105.1 Mesorhizobium sp. M5C.F.Ca.IN.020.32.2.1
GGTTCGCCCTGATCGACGACGGACTCGGCTTCCAGCTCGTGCCCTGGACGCCGGCTCTCGAGAAGAAACTCGGCCAGCATGTCTCCGGCGTCGCTCGCGGCGAGACCGGTGTCGATTGGAGCTTCAGTCGGAAGCGCGGAATTGGCCTCTAGGCAGATGCGACGAGTGCGAGGATAGCTTTGGGACATCGAGCGCCGGAACACGTTTAGCTCGCGGTGTATTTCCGTTGCAGGCTTGGTGGTAATTCTCCCCCGATGATGAAGCTAACGAAAGTCGAGCTTTCTTCCGTGCATGGTGTCCTACCCACGGCGAGTGGGCGCCCCGCCGGAAGTCATGGATCTGATTGCGGCCTTGAGAACCGGAATTCTGTCAAGAGCGGGCGACTCATAGCGGCACGCTTCGCCGATGAGGTTCGTTTGATTAGCCAAATTCTTGTAGCCGATTAGGCAGCCCTACCCTTCCGCAATTCCCCTCTCGATATAGGTCGAAGCGCCAATATGGGCCCGGTTCAAAACCTGACGGAAACCGCCTAAGCCCGCTTCGATCGCTTCACGCCGGATTTGCACGTTGGGTTTTGCCGGATCCCGAAACACCTCGTGGAGCACTCGGCCGCTCATCGTTTTCGGCCGGCCGATCTCAAGCAAGTGCAGAATGGTTGGAACGAAATCACAGATGCCTGATGGAACATTTGAGATTGAACTTGCTGCCGGGAAAGCCGAGCCTGCGAGAATGCCGACTGCCGCGAGTTCCCTGGGATGCAGGCCACCATGGACCCCGAGGCCCGTGCGGCGGTCATTGTCATAGAAGGTGCCGCCGATGAGGCCGAAGGGATCGACGCCATCGTCTGCGCGGAACGAAAACGAGACGTCTGGCGCGCGCTCGTGATCGGCAAAGACCAGATGATTGCCGAGGCTGCCGGGTGCGATTCCGTCGACCTCGTTTCGTGCACGTGTGAATACCGGTCCACACCACGGGTGCTCGGTAATCGTCGCTGCAAGCCGCGCGATCTGTTCGTCAGTGGGTTCGGCGCAATAGAGCGCGCCGACTTGTCCGGGCACAACCACGACATCGACCTCCGGCGCGGGCGCGGTGCCTGGCCGGAAGCCGGCGTCGCGCAGGTTGTCAGCCACGGAGATGCGGGTGTGGCCGGTGATGTGCCCATGATCCGAGACCGCGATGACCTGCACGCCATTGGCGCGGCCCTCCGCTTCCCACCAGTCGAGCACGCGGCCGAACTGTCGGTCACAATGGGCGATGATATCCCGGGTCGCCTGTGCTCCCGTTCCATGGAAATGCGAGGTCACGTCGGGCTCGCCATAGGAGAGGATCGTCACGTCAGGGTGGTATTTCGGCCAGACGACCTCGAGAAATGCCGAGGTAATCCAGTCCTGCCCGGCCTTGTCCGGCTCGATCTTCGGTGGCTCAGGCGTCAGTGGACCAACACCAGCC
>NZ_RZSX01001219.1:0-1446 GCF_004023105.1 Mesorhizobium sp. M5C.F.Ca.IN.020.32.2.1
AGGCTTTACACCGTGGTGGCGCCGGCTGGCGCCCGAACAGCCCTTCGCCCGGCTCGATGTCAGCTATTATTCGCCGCTGTGCCTTTTGATCGGGCTCGGCTTCGCCGTCCTTGCCATCACGGAGTTCGCTAGATGACACAAGCCAATGGTCCCCTTCGCATCGGCATCGGCGGTCCCGTCGGCTCCGGCAAGACGACGCTCACCGAAAAGCTCTGCAAGGCGCTGCGCGACGAGTTCTCCATCGCCGTGGTCACCAACGATATCTATACCAAGGAAGATGCCATGATGCTGGCCCGGCTTCAGGCGCTGCCCGAGGATCGCATCATGGGCGTCGAAACCGGCGGCTGCCCGCACACCGCCATCCGCGAGGACGCCTCGATCAATCTGCAGGCGATCGCCGAGATGACCAAAAAATTCCCGGATCTCGATATCGTCTTCATCGAATCGGGCGGCGACAATCTTGCCGCCACGTTTTCCCCCGACCTCGCTGATCTGACGCTCTACGTCATCTCCGTCTGCCAAGGCGAGGAAATCCCGCGCAAGGGCGGGCCGGCGATCACCCGGTCCGATTTCCTGGTCATCAACAAGAGCGATCTCGCCCCTTATGTGAACGTCAACCTCGATGTCATGGAGAGCGATGCCGCCAGCATGCGCGGCAAGCGGCCGTTCGGCTTCACCGATCTGTCGCGCGGCAAGGGGCTGCAGGAAGTGATCGATTTCATAGTCGAGCATGGCGGGCTGCGCGCCGGTGCCGCCAGAAGCACTGCGGCGTGAGGCAAAGCGCTCGTCTGCACCAAACGAAACCGGTTGCGCGCATCCGCGGCGCGCGGCATCCTTGTTTCTTTCACGGAGGTTTTCGATGAGCATCGCCCGCTTGCAGAAGGAAATGCTGACCAACCTGCCCTTCTACGAGGAGCGCGTCGATCTGGCTTGCGCCTTCCGCTGGACGGCGCGGCTCAACATGCATGAAGCCGTGGCCAATCATTTCTCGCTGGCCGTCAACGATGACGGCTCGCAATTCCTGATGAATCCCAACCAGGTGCATTTCTCACGCATCAAGGCGAGCGACCTGCTGCTCATCGACGCCAACGATCCCGATACGCTCTCCGGCCCGAATGCACCCGACCCGACGGCATGGGGCCTGCATGGCGCCATCCATCGTAATGTGCGTCATGCGCGCTGCGTCATGCATGTGCACTCGATCCACGCCACGGTGCTCGCTTCGCTCGCCGACTCGACGTTGCCGCCGATCGACCAGAACTCGGCAATCTTCTTCAACCGTCACGTCGTCGATGGCCATTATGGCGGGCTCGCCTTCGAGGAAGAGGGCGAACGCTGCTCACAGCTGCTTACCGATCCGAAGGTCAAGGTAATGGTCATGGGCAACCATGGCGTGCTGGTCATCGGCGATAGCGTCGCCGACACCTTCAACCGCATGTTCTATTT
>NZ_RZSX01000121.1:0-10269 GCF_004023105.1 Mesorhizobium sp. M5C.F.Ca.IN.020.32.2.1
GAAACTGGGCCGCAGGAAACAGTTCTGGGGCCCGATTGCCACCGTGAAGTGCTTTGAAGACAATGCTCTCCTCAAGGCGGAACTCCAGAAGCCGGGCGAAGGCAGAGTGATGATCGTCGATGGTGGGGGGTCCACCCGCTGCGCTCTCCTTGGCGACCAGATCGCCATGCTCCTGCGGGACAACGGGTGGGCAGGTATCGTCATCAACGGCTCGGTGCGCGACAGCGCGGAGATCGAGCAGATGGATGTGGCTGTCTTCTGCCTCGGCGTCTCGCCGAAAAAGTCGTCCAAGGACGGGGCAGGGCGGGTTGACGGCGCGGTGCATTTCGGCGGGGTGGAGTTTCGGCCCGGTGCCTTCGCCTACGCCGACCACGACGGCCTGCTCGTCTCTGATGAAGATCTGAGAGCCTAAACCATGCCTCGCAGTCATATGCTTGGACATCCGTTCCGCGGGTCCTCCAAGACAAGCCCTCCACGCACCGCGATGATGCACCGCAAGACAAAAAGAGGATGATTCAGTGATTGTCTCAATCAACCCGGCGTCAGGCGAAGAGATCGCGAGTTTCGAGGAGCATTCCGCCGCCGAGGTCGACTCGGCACTGACCGCCGCCGTTCGCGCCCAACGCGCATGGCGCGCGCGATCGGTCGAGGATCGCGTTCCGCTGCTCAGACAGATGGCCGTCGTGCTCAGGAAGGGGAAGGCACGCTATGCTCGGCTGATCACACAGGAGATGGGGAAACCTCTCGTCGAGTCCGAGGCTGAAATCGAGAAATGCGCGTGGAACTGCGACTTCTACGCCGAGAACGCTCCCCGCTTCCTTGCCGACGAGTTTATTGAGTCTTCGGCGACCGAAAGCGCCGCCGTGTTCGATCCGCTCGGCGTCGTTCTCGCCATCATGCCTTGGAACTATCCGTTCTGGCAGTTCTTCCGCTTCGCCGCGCCGGCGCTTGCAGCCGGCAACGGCGCGATCCTGAAGCACGCCAACAACGTGCCGCAGTGTGCCTTGGCGATTGAGGAGGTCATGACGGCTGCCGGTTGTCCGAACGGGCTGTTCCGAACGCTCATGATCCAGCCAGACATGGTTGCGGGCCTGATCGCGGATGACAGGATCGCGGCTGTGACACTGACCGGTTCGACGCAGGTCGGCACAATCGTTGCAGCGCAGGCGGGAAAGGCGCTGAAGAAGCAGGTGCTTGAGCTCGGCGGGTCCGATCCCTTCGTGGTGCTGGCAGACGCGGATGTTGAGGCTGCCGCCGCCGTGGCGGTGAAGGCGCGGTTCATCAATGTGGGGCAGAGCTGCGTCAATGCCAAACGCTTCATCGTCGAGGAGGGCGTGGCCGACGCCTTCGTGCAGGCGTTCCGCCGAGGTGTCGAACGTCTGAAGGTCGGCGATCCGCTGGACTCAGAGACCTCGATCGGGCCTCTGGCGCGCGCAAATCTGCGCGCCGCCCTGCACGAGCAGGTTGAACGGTCATTGGCTGCGGGTGCTCGCCTGGAAATCGGTGGACAGGCGATCGAGAGGCCGGGCTACTACTATGCACCGACAATCCTCGACCATGTCACCCCAGGCATGGCGGCATTCGACGAGGAGACCTTCGGACCGGTCGCAGCCATTGTCCGGGTCAAGAACGCCGACGAGGCCATAACGCTCGCCAATCAGACCGAGTATGGCCTCGGCGCGGCCATCTGGACCTCCGATCTCGGCCGTGCTCGCCAACTGGCGCGCAGGATCGATGCCGGCGCCGTGTTCATCAACGGCATGGTTGCTTCCGATCCCCGCCTGCCGTTCGGCGGCATCAAGCGCTCCGGATACGGCCGCGAATTGGGCCTCTACGGCATCCGCGAGTTCGTCAACATCAAGACGGTGTGGATCGGTCCGGCACGAAACTCCGCACCAGCATCCAGGTCACAGTAGCGAAAGGCAACCCGATGACGACCCAGAAGGCCGCCGTATTCAGGCCCGATCAGATCCCCGCGCACGAACGCGGCGGCGGGGCCAGGACAATTCCGCTGGTGAACCGTGCCTCCGGGACGACCAGCTTCATCAACGGTATCACGATCTTCGAGCCAGGCGCCGCGATCCCGCTGCACAAGCACAATTGCGAGGAAAGCGTGATGCTGCTCGAGGGAAATGCCATCGCCGAAATCGATGGTGAGCGCCACGAGCTGAAGCCCGAGGACACGACATTCATTCCCGCCAACCTGCCGCACCGGTTCATCAATGCGTCGAAAACGGAGCGGATGAAGATCTTCTGGATCTACGCGAGCGTGGAAGCAACGCGCACGCTGATTGCGACGGGCGATACGCGACGGATCGATGCCGAGCACGACCAGAAGCCGGCCAGCTGAAGTGGGGAACCTGTATGTTCCTGGAGGTTGTCGAGATTGCGGTCAAGCAGGGTAGCGAGGCGGCCTTCGAGCAGGCTGTCGCAGAGGCTGCACCGCTCTTCCTCAAAGCCAAGGGCTGCCACGGCCTCTCGCTTCACCGGATCGTCGAAGACCCGACCAGTTATCGGCTGGTGGTCAAGTGGGAAACCGTCGAGGACCACATGGTCCATTTTCGAAACTCGGCCGACTTCCAGGAGTGGCGACGTTTGGCAGGCGACTACTTCCGGGAGGCGCCATTGGTGACCCATTCGCGCCCCGTCTTGACCAGACCATTTGTTTAGCGCCCGATGGAGGGTGTTGTCCGGGCGTATCCGAACAGCTGATCGTTGGCTATGCGCGGCCGCGCTATCGTGCCGATCAACGAGCTCTGATACCCGAGGAGGAGAAACATGAGCACAAATCAGCCCGCAGTCAGCCGGTTTCCTGTCCCGGATATCTCGGACATGCCGCAGGACATCCGCGAGCGCATCCTCGCCGTGCAGGAAAAGTCCGGCTTCATCCCGAACGTGTTCCTGGTGCTGGCCCATCGTCCCGACGAGTTCCGGGCGTTTTTCGCGTACCATGACGCGCTGATGGACAAGCCCGGCAACCTGACCAAGGCCGAGCGCGAGATGATCGTGGTGGCGACCAGCAACCTTAACCAATGCCAGTACTGCGTGGTCGCCCACGGCGCCATCCTTCGCATCCGGGCGAAGAATCCGCTGATCGCCGATCAGGTTGCCGTGAACTATCGCAAGGCCGACATCACGCCGCGCCAGAAGGCAATGATCGACTTCGCCGTCAAGGTCTCGCAGCAGGCCCACGCGGTGGGCGAAAGCGATCTGGATATCCTGAAGTCGCATGACTTCACCGAGGAGGACGCCTGGGACATCGCCGCCATTTCCGCGTTCTTCGGCATGTCCAACCGTCTCGCTAACGTGACCAGCATGCGACCGAACGACGAGTTCTACGCCCTCGGGCGGTGAATTTCGGCAAACGATGGCGGGCAGAAGGCCCCGGGTCGGTCGATCTACTCTCGGACGCTTCTGAGATGGAAATCTGAGGCTGGCTCCGTGGTGTCTTGCGAACGAGGCCCGGCAGCTTCCTCGTGAAGCCAGTTCCTGAACGCGATGAGGCGAGGCATCGAAGCGCGTTCGGGCCGATAGACGACGTAATAAGCCAACGTTGATGGAACGCGGACGTTCGGGAAGAGGCGAACCAACCGACCGGCGGCGAGATCGTCGTGCGCCAAGATACTGCGCGCGAGGGCCACTCCATAACCGTCGATCGCCGCCTGCAAGACGGCGGCCGAGTTGTTGATCTTGAGGCCGCGTCGCGGCAAGCCATCGGCAATTCCTGCCTTTTCCAGCCATGTCTCCCACGTCGCGAATCCAGAGTTTGGATCGACCGAGTGATCATGGATCAGCGTCTGGTTCGCGAGATCGCGCAGCCGCTTGATGGGCGCCTGCCTGAGAAGAGCCGGAGAAACGACGGGGAAGATCTCCTCGTCCATAAGCTTTTCGGCAGTCAGGCCCGGCCAGTGACCGGCCCCGTAACGTACGCCGATGTCGATGCCCTCAGCGACGTAGTCGACGAGCTTGAGGCTCGTATCGAGTCGAACATCCGTGTCGGGCCATCTGGCTTGGAACCGCTCTATCCGCGGCATCAGCCACTTGGCGGCGAAGGCGGGGCTGACTGTTACGGTCAAAACCCCGCCGGAGGCTGCCTCCTTCATACGTTCGAGGCCCGTCCTCAGCCGATCGAGGCCTATCCTTATATCAGCCAGCGCCGCTTCCGCCGCTTCGGTCGTGGTCAGCCGCACCTTGCCTGATTGGCTGCGCCGGAAGAGAGGCGTCCCCAGCCACTCCTCGAGACTGCGCACCAATTGTCCGACTGCCGCAGGTGTCACGTGCAGCTCTTTGGCGGCACCGACAAAGCTGCCATGGCGGGCGGTGGCTTCGAAGGCGCGGAGGGCGTTGAGATGGATTGGCGACCGCACGTCTGTACCCAATTTCGTATCGTCCATCATGCCGCCTAGGGACGAGTTGGAGCAACGCTTCCGCTAAAGTTTTTCTTCTCCGCTCGACAAGATCTTCCCGTTTGCGAACGGTCTCCGCCAGGGCCATGGGAAGAGGCCGGAGATTGGTGCGCCGGCTCCTCATTCCCACTTTCGAAAGTCGCAGTCTTGAACCATCCTGTTATCATTGTCGGAAGCGGTCTCGCCGGGCTGCTTTCTGCCCGTCTCCTTCACCAGGCCGGCATCGACTTCCTCCTGCTGGAGGCACGCAACCGGCTGGGCGGTCGTATCCTGTCGGCCGACGCGACCGGCCAACCGTCGGATGACGGTTTCGATCTGGGCCCATCCTGGTTCTGGCCGGGCATGCAGCCGGCCATAGGCGAACTTGTCAGAGATCTCGCGCTGCCCTTCTTCCCGCAGAACAGTGACGGCGACGTCGTCTTCCAGCGCATGTCACGGGAAGCGCCGCAGCGCTATCGCGGCATGCAACAGGAGCCGCAGTCGATGCGGCTTGCCGGAGGCACGGGTGCGATCATTTCTGCTCTCGCGTCCTGTCTTCCGAAGCCAAGCATCCTGCTCGAGGCGCGGGTCACGCGCGTTGCCCTGAGTGGGCCACAGGTCGAGGTCCGCTTCGTCGATGCGAGCGGGGCGGAACGGAGCGAAATGACTGCTCGCGTCATCTTTGCGCTGCCGCCGCGGCTCCTGGTATCGACAGTCTCGTTTTCGCCGGCACTCGACGCTGCAACGGTGCGACGCTGGCGTGATACGCCCACCTGGATGGCGCCGCACGCAAAGGTCTTCGCCCTCTACGATCGTCCGTTCTGGCGCGAGGCCGGCCTGTCCGGCACGGCGCAGAGCATGGTCGGCCCGCTTATGGAAATCCACGATGCGACGACTGCTTCCGGAAAGGCCGCACTTTTTGGCTTCGTCGGCTTGTCCGCCGAGCAGCGCAAGGCGGTCGGCCGCGATGCCATCATCGCGGGCTCGCTCCAGCAGCTCGCCCAGTTGTTCGGGCCAGAGGCGGGAACGCCACGCGCGACGCTGTTCAAGGACTGGGCCGCCGATCCACTCACCGCGACCCGCGACGACCAAGCGGCCGGAGGCCATCTGACTGCGAGCACGCACCAGTGGGTCGAAGGCGAGTGGCACGATCGCATCTCGCTTGCCGGCAGCGAAACCAGCCCTACCGAGCCCGGCTATCTCGCTGGCGCCGTCGAGGCAGCCCGGCGCGCAGTCGCCGAGGTCGCGGACGGGTTGGTCTAATCGGCCGGCCAATCCGAAGTTGGCTGACGACAAGGAAACAAAACCATGAAAGCCACATATCGCGCCATGCAGGTCACAACTCCCGGCAAGCTGGAACTGGTGGAGCGCCAGACGCCCGAGCCCGGCGTCGGCGAGGTCCTGATAGAGGTTGAAGCTTGCGGCATTTGCGGTGCGGACGTTTCCGATATCGAGGCGGCCGATCCGTCGCTGCAGCCGCCGCGCGTGCCCGGTCATGAGGTGGTCGGCCGCATCGTCGCCCTTGGCGAGGGGGTTTCCGCGATCTGGAAGCTCGGGCAGCGTGTCGGCGTCGGCCGGTTTGGCGGCTATTGCAGTGAGTGCATCCAGTGCCGCCAGGGTCGGTTCCAATTGTGCGAGAGCAAGCCTGTGGTCGGGGCGTCCTGCGACGGCGGCTATGCCGAAATGATGCTGGCGCGCGGCACCGGTCTTGTGTCGATCCCCGACGACCTCGGCTCCGAGGAGGCGGCGCCCATCCTGTGCGCCGGGATTGCCACCTTCAACGCGCTCAAGAAGTCCGGCGCGGAAGCCGGCGATCTCGTCGCGATCCTCGGGATCGGCGGTCTCGGGCACATGGCTCTGCAATATGCCCGCAAGATGGGCTTCAAGGTCGCCGCCGTCGGGCGCGGCCAGAACATCGCCGAGGATGCGCTGAAGCTCGGCGCCCATTTCTACATCGACAGCACGGCGGAGGACGCCGCGGCCAGGCTGAAATCCATGGGCTGGGCGCAAGCGATCGTCACAACTGTTGGCAATGCCGAGGCGGTTTCCGCTCTGATGCCCGGCCTCGCGCCGCGTGGTCGCCTCGTGCTGCTCGGCGCGGGCAAGGATCCACTGCCCGTCTCGGCCGGTCAACTCGTCGGGGGCGAGCGTAGCGTGCTCGGATCGATCACTGGCACGCCCTACGAGAACGAAAGGACGCTCGACTTCAGTGTGCTCGCCGGCGTGCGTCCCCGGATCGAGACCATGCCGTTGGAGAAAGCCTTCGAAGCTTACCAGCGGATGAAATCCGCGGACGTGAGGTTCCGAATGGTTCTGACCATGAAGGAGCCGGCCGATGCGCATTAACGCCGATCTGTCGAAACCGGTCATCGTCCACGCCGGCAAGCTCGACTGGGTGCCGAGCCCCGCGGCGGGCGTGGAGCGGCGCATGCTGTATCGCGTCGGCGGAGAGGTCGCCCGCGCCACCTCGATCGTGCGCTATGCTCCTGGGAGTGTCTTTCCGCGCCATACTCATACGGGCGGCGAGGAAACCTTCGTTCTCGACGGCACGTTTCAGGACGAACACGGCGATTATCCAGCCGGCAGCTATTTCCGGAACCCTCCGGGCAGCTCGCATGTGCCGGCCTCCCGGGAAGGATGCACGATTTTTGTCCGCCTCTGGCAATACCGGGAGGGAGATCGCGAACAGCTCGTTTGCAAACCGCGGGAAGGGCGCAGCATCACGCCTCGGACCGGGGCAATGGAGGTGAGAATACTGTTCGACGACGGTGAAGAGCAGGTGCGGCTGGAACGATTCCCCGCGCGCGCTGGGATCGAGTTCGACAATCCGCGTGGGCTCGAGTTGCTGGTAGCTGCCGGCGCAATCGAGTTTGAGCGTGACAAGCTCAAGACGCAGACCTGGGTTCGTCTGCCAGCAGGCATCAAATTCAAAGGAACAGCCGGACACAACGGCCTGACGCTTTGGGTCAAGGACGCGCCGCTCCTTCATCGCGGTGTGCTGCCGTTGCCTCAGATGCCGTGACAGTCGCCGAGGAAACCGGCGCTCTGGTTTGCTCGACCTCCTATTGTCCTGGTGAGCCGCGCCTTGCAGAATCGGCACTGCGCTCCTTTGGAGGCTATTCCTTCTGTTCGTCGTCGGGGTGGCCGAGCTCGCAGAACCAACCGCCCAGATATTTGGCAGACGGCCGTTTCGGATCCGGGATCGGCGTCTTGGCCTCGACCGCGGCGCGGAACGGCTCCGCGCTGTCCTTCGGAACGAACCCAAGATGGTTCGCACCGCTGTTGTCGACCGTCTTCACCTTATTGTCGGAAATGCCAAACGAGATCGTGTGGCCGACCCGCGGCGCCGTCAGCGATGCTTCGACCAGCCGCAAGCAGTCGGCGAAGGAAAGATACGACCAGAGCATGCGGCGATCGGTTGGCTCGGGAAACGACGAGAAGATGCGCAGGCATACTGTCTCGATGCCGAACTTGTCCCAGTAGAGGCGGCTCAGGCTCTCGACGAAGTTCTTCGACACGCCATAAAGGCTGTCGGGACGAACAGGTGCATCAACGCCGATATGCGCCTCGACCTCGTGATAGCCGATGGCGTGCACCGATGACGCGTAGATGACGCGCTTGACGCCGTGTTTCCGTGCGCCTTCGTAGATGTGGTAGGAGCCGCGGATGCTTGAATCCAGGATCGTCTGCCAGGGGCTCTCGTGCGGCGCTCCGCCGAAATGCACGATGGCGTCGCAGTCCCTGGTGGCCGCGATGGTAGCTTCCATATCGGCGAGGTCGAATACCGCTTCCTCCTCATGGGGCGCGAGTTCTCCGAACGGGCTACGTCCGGCGAGGCGTATCTTGTTGGCCAGCGGCACCAGCCCCTGGCGCAATTCAGAACCGAGACGACCCGCCGCGCCCGTGATCAGGATGCGTTCGTAGTGCGCCATGTTCTACTCCACTTCCGCCACGGCGGCCTTGATCCGCCTGATTGCTTCGAACAGCACTTCCTCGCTCGTGGCGGTGGAGATGCGAAAATAGGGGGACAGTCCGTAGGCGACGCCCGGTACCGACGCCACGCGCCCTTCGTTCAGCAGGTAGGTCGCGACCGCCGCGTCATTCTCGAGCACATCGCCTTTCGGGGTCTTGCGGCCGATCAGGCTCGCGCAGCCGATATAGGCGTAGAATGCGCCTTCCGGAGGCGAGAGCGTCAGGCCATTGATCTGTCGGATGCCGTCGACGACCAGGTTCCGGCGCGCTTCGAACGCCTGGCGGAAGCGGCTCACCTCGCCCTGCGGTCCCTCGAGCGCGGCAACCGTCGCCGCCTGCGCGATCGAGCATACGGAGGTGACCGACTGGCTCTGGATGGTCGACATTGCCTTGACCAGCGGCGCCGGGCCGGCGGCGTAGCCGACACGCCAGCCGGTCATTGCATAGGCCTTTGACACCCCGTTGACGATCAGGCTGCGATCCTTGAGTTCGGGGCAAGCTTTGCCGAAGGAGACGAACTCCCGGCCGTCAAAGAGGATGTGCTCGTAGATCTCGTCGGAGAGGACGAGCACTTGCGGATGTCTTGCCAGTAGGGCGCCTAGCGCCTTCAAATCGGCCTCGGAATAGACCGCGCCCGATGGATTGCCCGGCATGTTCAGGAACAGCCACTTGGTGCGGGGCGTGATTGCCCGCTCCAGAACCTCGGGGGTCAGCCTGAAGCCGGACGTTTCCGGACATTCGACAATGACGGGAGTGCCGCCCAGGAGCTTCACCATTTCCGGATAGGAGACGAAATAGGGGGCCGGCAGGATCGCCTCGTCGCCGTTCTCCAGCGTCGCCATCAGCGCGTTGAAGATGATCTGTTTGGCGCCGTTCGCCACCACGATGTCGTCGGCCGTGTAGTCCAGCCCGTTCTCGCGCCGGAATTTCTCGGCGATCGCCTGGCGCACGGCCGGTGTCCCGGCTGCCGCCGTGTACAGGGTGTCGCCGGACCGTGCGGCCGCAAAGGCCGCCTCGATGATATGAGGCGGCGTCGGGAAGTCGGGTTCGCCGAGGCCGAGGTCGATCACGTCGACCCCCTTGGCGCGAAGCGCCTTTGCGGCCTGTGACGCCGCCATCGAAGCCGACGGCTTGACTACCGACAGCCGTGAGGAAATGTAGCTCATCGGTCGTCCTCCATAAGGTACCCCTTGGATCGGTCCTCGGCCCGGGCTTCGGCGCTGCGCCTGGCCGGATCGCCATAGCCGCCGCCGCCCGGTAGCTCGAGCACCAGGCGACGCCCTGCCGGCACATGCTGCCAGCCCTTGGGACGCAACTTCGTGCCGTCGTCCAGCTTGACCACGCCGGCAACGCCGTCCTTGCCGCCGTTGCGTCCTTTCGGCGGGTGATTGATGCGGTCGAACATCGCCGAGAAATCGAATTCGTGGCCTTCTATGGGCGCAATCTCGATGACCTGTCCGAGCCCGCCGCGGAACTCGCCGTCGCCGGCGGAGCCGGGGCGCAGTTCCTTGCGCCACACCACGATCGGACCGGTGTGCTCCGTCGCCTCGATAGGCATGGTGTGCACGCCGGACGGGAAGGCGGTCGCCGACAGGCCGTCGAGGCTGGGCCGCGCACCCATGCCGCCGGAATTGAACATCAGCACCTCGGCGCGGCGTCCCTCGCCACCATTCGCGGGTCGCGCCGAGATGTGGATGTTCCACAGCGCGCCGGCGCCTTCGGCCTGGATCTTACCGGGCAGCGCCTTGGCCATTGCGCCGAGCACGAGGTCCGGGACCATATGACCGAAGATGTGCCTGAGCGCCACGGGCGCCGGCCGAACTGCGTTCAGGATGTTGACCGGCGACGAAACGGTGAAGAAGGCAAGCGAGGCGGCATTGTTGGGTATGTCCGGCGCCACAACGCATTTGAG
>NZ_RZSX01001220.1:0-1441 GCF_004023105.1 Mesorhizobium sp. M5C.F.Ca.IN.020.32.2.1
GTGATCTCCATCAACACGCCGATGTACAACCGCTCCGGCAGCGTCGGCAAGATCATGCCGGGCATGGAATATCGCCTCGACCCGGTGCCCGGCGTCGACGAAGGCGGACGGCTTTTTGTGCGCGGCCCCAATGTCATGGCGGGCTATCTCAGGGCCGAGAAGCCCGGCGTGCTGGAACCGCTCGAGGACGGCTGGCATGACACCGGCGACGTCGTCGCGATAGATGAGGCCGGCTTCATCACCATTCGCGGCCGCGCCAAGCGCTTCGCCAAGATCGGCGGCGAGATGATCTCGCTGGCGGCAGTCGAGGCGCTGGCAGGCGAATTGTGGAAAGGCTCGCTCTCGGCCGTCGCCACCGTGCCGGACGTCCGCAAGGGCGAAAAACTGATCCTCATCACCGAGGCCCCCGGCGCCACGCGTGCCGAATTGCTGGCGTTCGCCAAGGCCAGCGGCGCTATGGACCTGATGGTGCCAGCCGAGGTGCGCGTCGTCGCCAAGGTGCCGGTGCTCGGCTCCGGCAAGCTCGACTTCGCCGCCGTGACCAGGATGGTGCGCAGCGAAGAAGAGATGAAGACCAGGGCCGCCTGATCGGAAGGCACCTAAAAGGGCCGGCCAGGCGCCGGCCTGTTTATGCGCTTAGCCCTTGAAGCGGCAGCCACGCCCGTTTCGGCACTGCGCCGGCAATTCCGGCCCGCAGCTCATTGATCAGCCGCCGCTCGGCCGGGATGGCGAAATGCCGGCTGCCAACCTCGGCACTTTGCGAATGATTGGCCACCGCCGCCACCGGCCAGGCTGCAAACCCGGGCCGGCTCAGGTTAAGCCAGAACCGGTAGAAAGCGCGGCCGGAGGCGAAGGGCGTCTCCGCTCGCATACGGTGGCCAGCGCACTTTTTCGCCGGTCAGGGCCTTGCCGAGCCCCAGCCCGTCGATCGCGCCTCGAACAGGCCTCTGCCGAGGACAACCTTGGCGCCAAATCCTTCCAGCGCGCTCATAGGCAGCGCATCGCGATTGAGACCGTCGGGGTCGTAGCGCGGATGCGAGCGCGTCAGCCGCATCCAGCCGAGCAATTCGGCGCGGAAGGCGCGGTCGCGCAGGAACGGCATGCCGGCATCGTCGGGCAGTGCCGCCAGCATGGCGATGTCGCCGGACGTATGCGCGAGCGTCACATCCCCCCGCGTCCTTCGCCCAGGCCTGCAGGGTCTGACTCGCCTCCACCGCCGCCGCTTGAAATGCGAACGCCAGGTGAAGCGGTTTGCGACATGGCCGTTCGACGGCGACGACTGCGCAGCACCGGGCACGATTCGCGGCGCCAGCCGGAAACCCGGAAACGCGACCGTAGCGCGGTGACGTTGGATGCAGTCGACCGCGGCACAGACCTCATGCCACCAGTCGTACGGGCAACTGTGCGAGGGAGCGGATGCCAAGACGCCTGCGCCACTCGA
>NZ_RZSX01001221.1:0-1432 GCF_004023105.1 Mesorhizobium sp. M5C.F.Ca.IN.020.32.2.1
CCCCAGGCTTCGTCCCCTGCCGAAGCTGCAAAAGCCGGGCGCGTGCTTGCGCCCCATAGGCGGCGAGCCGTCCAGGTTCCCAGATCTGAAAGAAATTGCCGCGGCCGACAAACGCTGCTTCCGCGGAAATGCCGGTGTGCTCGCGGATGAAATCGGTCATCGAGATGCGGCCGTCCTGATCGAGCTTGAGAAAGGTTCCATCGCCATGGCAGAAGAACGACATGTCGTCCGCCGCCTGCAGGAAAGGATCTTCCTGCGCGATGCGCTGCTCGTAGCGGTCGAGCAGGTCGAGCCCGCCGACATCCATCGCCGGACGGTCCAGGCAGCGCAGCGCATAGAGTTCCGAATAGCCGCGTTTCTGCACAACCGCACGGAAATGCGCCGGAACGGACACCCGCCCCTTCGCATCGATCCTGTTCACCGCGCTTGACAGAAACCGGTCCATTACGCGTTACGGCCGCTTGCGCCGCCGCACCCCTCTGCATCTTCCCGCCCGCGCCGCCGCGGCGCGGTCCCTGCCCAAAACTCACTTCGTTCTGAAAGGCGAAAACAGGCGAACGCGCAGCCGCCGCGGCTGCCCGATTGGCGTACGCTTCACCCTGACGCGGAACGAAGGCTTGAATATCGAAATGGGATATCATGGGGCGCTATGGGCGTCAACGGGAATAGGCTTCACAAACGCGCGCGCCACAACCGATGAGAGCAGCTCTGACGGCACTCCCGTCTTTATGCTCCATTAAGCCTAACGAAGCGTTTAGAGCGCCTGGCCTACCGGAGGCCGCTTGCCGCGGATCGCCACCGCGCATAGCGTCAGCCCGTCTTTTCCCGGTCAGAAACAGATTCTTTTCTCGGTCAGAAACAAGGTTGAAATCCATGTCCGAAACAGCCAGATCGCGCGCCGCGGCACTTCCCCATCTGCGTCGTGGCAGGCTTGCCATGGGCGACCCAATTCCCCTGCCGCTGACTATGGCCGCCATTTATCATGCACCGGGCGACGCCACCGGGTTCGATCAATATGGCCGCTTCAGCAATCCGACCTGGGACGCGGTCGAACACATGCTGGCGCATCTGGAAGGGGCGCCATGCGTCGCCTTCCCCTCTGGAATGGCTGCAATCTCGGCGGTGTTTTTTGGATTGCTCAAATCCGGCGACCGTATCCTGCTGCCGTCGGACGGCTATCACACCACGCGGGCCCTGGCGGAGGGTTTCCTAAAACCTTTCGGCGTCGCCTACGATATCCGGCCGACATCGACTTTCCTCGACGGCGGCTTCGATGGATATCGACTGGCCTTCGTCGAAACTCCCGCAAATCCGGGACTGGATATCTGCGACATTACGGCGGTCGCCGAAGCGGCGCACAAAGCGGGGGCGATTCTGGTGGTCGACAACACGACAATGACGCCCTTCGGCCAACGCCCGCTCGATCTCGGCG
>NZ_RZSX01001222.1:0-1426 GCF_004023105.1 Mesorhizobium sp. M5C.F.Ca.IN.020.32.2.1
CGATGACGTCGAACAGCGCGACGGCTTCCTTCGCCTTATTCGATTGCAGTGGACCGATCAGATGCAGTTCGATGTCGGGGAAGGCTTCCTTCAGCGCCGGCCATTTGGCTTGTGCTTCCTGGACGCGGTTCTCGCCGAAGATACTCTGGCCGGCTTCGATGACCGGGCTGATATCGGCGGCGTCGAAGGTCTTCGAGACCGCGACCAGCGTCACCGCGCCGGCTTGCCGTCCTGCCCCGCGCTCGGCGGCGGTGATCTTCGCCTTGACCGTGAAAAACTGTTCGACGGCGCTCGCCATGCCCATATCTGCCCCTAGTTTCTATCCTCACCGGATCGCCGCAGTTGACGGGTCCGGCAATCCATGGTGAACACCGCGACGTCATTTCCTGAGCCGCCGGGCATTGTCCGGCCGTTCGCGCCTGCTTTTTAAGTGAAAAACATCCGATGGCAACCGAACGATACAATCCGCGCGCATCAGAGCCCAAATGGCAGAAGGCATGGGACGCCAAGAAGCTGTTCGAGGCTGACAACGACGACCCGCGGCCGAAATATTACGTGCTCGAGATGTTCCCTTATCCGTCGGGGCGCATCCATATCGGCCATACCCGCAACTACACGATGGGCGACGTGGTGGCGCGCTACAAGCGAGCCAAGGGTTTCAACGTGCTGCACCCGATGGGCTGGGATGCCTTCGGCATGCCAGCCGAGAACGCGGCGATGCAGAACAAGGTCCATCCCAAGGACTGGACCTACCAGAACATCGCCGCCATGCGCGAGCAGCTCAAGGTGATGGGTCTGTCGCTCGACTGGGCACGCGAATTCGCGACCTGCGATGTCGACTACTACCACCGCCAGCAGATGCTGTTCCTCGATTTCGTCGAGAAGCGGCTGGTGACGCGCAAATCTTCCAAGGTCAATTGGGATCCGGAGGACATGACGGTGCTTGCCAACGAGCAGGTCATCGACGGACGCGGCTGGCGCTCGGGCGCGCTGGTCGAACAGCGCGAGCTGACGCAGTGGTTCTTCAGGATCACCGATTATGCGCAGGATCTGCTGGACTCGCTGGAAGGCCTCGACGAATGGCCGGAAAAAGTGAAGCTGATGCAGGCGAACTGGATCGGCCGTTCGGAAGGCCTGCTGATCCGCTGGCCGCTGGCCACTCCAGTCGACGGCGAAGATGAGCTGGAAGTCTACACGACGCGGCCCGACACCATCTTCGGCGCCTCCTTCATGGCGGTCGCAGCTGATCATCCGCTGGCGAAGAAGGCGGCCGAAAGCAATCCGGCGCTGGCCAAGTTCATCGACGAGGTTCGCCATATGGGCACTTCAGTGGCGGCACTGGAGACAGCCGAGAAGAGGGGTTTCGATACCGGCATCCGCGTCGTCCATCCGATCGACGAGACGTGGACGCTGCCTGACTATGTCG
>NZ_RZSX01001223.1:0-1425 GCF_004023105.1 Mesorhizobium sp. M5C.F.Ca.IN.020.32.2.1
GGTGACGCGATCAAGCGAATATTTCACGTCGTCGGCGGTCATCTCGCGGCCATTGTGGAACTTCACCCCTTGGCGCAGCTTGAAGGTGAAGGTCTTGCCGTCGGGCGCGATCTCGTAGCTCTCGGCGAGGTCGGGCCGCAGATTGGTGGTGCCGGGCTCGTAGTCCATCAGCCCGTCGAACAGGCTCTTGATCATCGACCAGTTCTGCCAGTCATAGCCGATGGCCGGATCGAGCGTGGCGACGTCGTCCTTGTAGGTGATGGTGATCGCGCCGCCCTGCCTGGCGTTCGGATCGACGGCGTCTTCGGCGCGGGCGCTTGTCATGCCGAGCATCAGCGCGAGCGCCGATACCGCAACGGTGGAGGTCAAGAAGTTCTTCATCTCATGTTCCCTTTCTCTGGTTGTTACCGGTCTTTTTTGGTTTTCATCTGAGCTTGATGCGCGGATCGATGAACGGTGCGACGGTATCGGCCAGGAGATTGCCGAGCACGATGGCGAAGGCCGAAACGAGGGTGACGCCCATGATGATCGGAATGTCGACGCGCTGGATGGCCTGCCAGGCAAGCTGGCCGATGCCGGGCCAGCCGAACACGCTTTCGACCACCACAATGCCGCCCATGAAGATGCCGATGTCGATGCCGATCATGGCGATGACCGGCAGGATGGCATTTGGCAGGGCGTGGCGGAAAATGATGGCGCCGCGCGCAAGGCCCTTGGCACGGGCGGTCCGCATATAGTCCTGGCGCAGCACGTCGATCATCGACGAGCGCATCATGCGGGCGTACCAGCCGGCGCCGAGTATCCCCATGGTCAGCGAGGGCAGCACCAAATGGCGCCAGGTGCCGTAGCCGCCGATCGGAAACCAGCCGAGCCGCACGGCGAATACATAGAGGAGCAGCAGGCCGACGACGAATTGCGGCGCCGAGACGCCGACAAAGGACGCGACCATCAGCGTCTGGTCGGTGGCGGTGCCACGCCTGACGGCGGCAAGCAGGCCCATCGTCAGGCCGATCGCCAGCTCGCAAAGGATGGCGCCGACCATCAAAAGCAGGCTTGCCGGGAGCCGCGAGACGATGAGCTCCGTGACCTCGGAACGCTGGATGTAGGAGCGACCAAGATCGCCGCTGAGCAGGCTGGTCAGATAGTGCCAGTACTGGATGAAGAAGGGCTGATCGAGGCCGAGCTGCCGGCGGATGTTCTCGACCGTCTCGGGCGTGGCGCTACGGCCGGCGATCTGTCGGACGGGATCGGCGGGCAGCAGGTAGAGCAACGCAAAGGTGATCAGCGAGACGCCGAGCAGGATGAGCACGGACTGGATGACCCGGCGGCCGAGATAAGCGATCATGCCCGGCCCCTTTGCGTCGGATCGAGGATGTCGCGCAGCGCATCGCCGATGAGGTTGAAGGCCAGCGCCAGCGCCAGGAT
>NZ_RZSX01001224.1:0-1425 GCF_004023105.1 Mesorhizobium sp. M5C.F.Ca.IN.020.32.2.1
CCCCCACAAGATAGAGAAAAAGTGCAGCAATTTCAAATACTTAAATAGAAAATCCCGACCGCTGGTTGTCTGATTCTGCCACCGACCATTTTCCCCGAGTTGGATTATATGCGCCAGCATCGCTCTGGACTAGGATTATGGGCGACCTTTTTCGGCAGTAGTATCAAGAGAGTAGGTGGGTTTTTCCCGTCTCGGGTGATCCGGTTATCCGGCTGATCGGGTGATCGGGTGATCGCGTGGGCAAAAGGTCCCTGGGGCATGTTTCTGCTTGGCGAGGCGCTCGATCTATGGTGCGTCCAGCAAGGGACCGCGTGCGAGCCGCCAGGGCCAATCCGCAGCACGGTTCTACTGCACGGTGGGTTCGGTGGGAGCCCCCATCCGCTCGAACACGAACTGATAGGTGCGCTGGACCTTCTCCTCGAACAGCTTGCGGTCGTAGACATCGGGCAGGTGCGCGTCGAACTCTTCACCGATCGTCTGTCGGACGCCCGCCTTTGCTGTCTCCTTGGACCGCCAATCGAGAACGAGCTTCTCCTTCTTGAGCTTGGCGAGCAGTTCGCGTGCCAGTTTCTTGACTTCGATCTCCTGGGTCTTTGTCAACTTCGGTTCGGGTTTGGTTAGAATGTCGAAGATCGCGAGTTCTTCCTCGCTCAACCCCTCGCGAATATGGCGCTGCTCTTCCTCGTCGAGATCGCCGACAAAGGCCATCAATTGCAGGAACAGTTCCTCGATATCCATGCTGCCGGTGTTGTATTCGTCGATCAGCTTTTGGAGCCGCTCCAGGAGGCTGACACGAGCCGGGTTTCTCGCGGCGAGGTCTTTTGCCCGCCTCTCGGCGGTGCCCCTCAAAACCTCCGTTGCGGTCTTCTTGGAACCTTGGGCGAACAGTGCGGCGAGCTTGTCGAAATCGATCGTCGATAAGTCGAGCAGCTTCTTCAGATCACCACCCTGAAGGATCGGAGCCCGGATCGCGACGCCTGAAATCGCCTGATCGACGAGCCGTTCGATCTCGGCAAGCACGGCTTCGAGGTCTTTCGAGGGCCCGGCTCTGGTGAGGCTGCGCATCGTCTCCGCAATAACCTGAAGAACCACCATGGCGCCCCGATAGGGAAGCACGGCAGGGTCCGGCAGCACCGCCTTGAAGAGCTTCCACGCCGTGCCAACCAGCCCGAGAAAGTCGCGTTTGTCCTCGTCGGTGCCGAGCAAGGCTTCAGCCGCCTGTCTAATCTTTGCAGCGCGCTCGAAGCCCTGTGCCGCGATGACTGCATCGGGATCAACTCCTCGCTCGGCGGCAAAGGCCAGCGCCTTGTCCAGCGCCGCTCTCAGTTCGGCCAGTAGTTGCGCCTTCTCCTTGATAGGATCGGTCTCTGCGCCGGGGCGGGGTTTGGCATAGATCGCCAGCGCGTCCTTGAGGTTCCGGAACAC
>NZ_RZSX01001225.1:0-1425 GCF_004023105.1 Mesorhizobium sp. M5C.F.Ca.IN.020.32.2.1
AAGCCGAGGCGCGCCCGCAGGGACAACGGCTCGTTTGTTTTGTAATTCTTGCGCAGCAAGTCCAGCAGCAACGTCTGCGCCTTGCTCGTCTCCGAATCCCAGTAATGGCTCACCAGAAGCGGCTTCCCGCCCCCGGCCAGGAAATCCAACGCCCCGACGAGACTGTCCAGACCGCCGGAGAACAGACACACTTCGTCCGGCTCGGCGAGGCCCAGCGACGGCCGCGCCGTTGCGATCGTCGCAAAGGGTGCGGGCCGTGCCCTGAACACGATACGCCAATGGTCGCCCGTCAAGAACCTGAGAGTGCGGGCGAGCAACGCTCCCTGCGCCGCCCACAAGTCAGGCTCACGCACCGGCACCACTAGGTCCAGCTCCCGGGTCCAGCCGTCCTGTGCATTCGCGGAGCGCGAGACGCGGGTGTCGGCCGCGTTGACCATGGCGGCGACGATGACGAGGTCGATCGCGGTTTCCGTCCGCCGGAGACCGAGGTCGGCCAACGTCTGCAGCGCGTTGCCGATGCCGTAATCGAGCCGCTTGTTCGCGGCCACGAACTGGACCGTCACCGGCGTCGCGTCCGGCTGGACGACCGGCACGGCCCCGTTATCCGCCGCACCCAGGCGGCCGACAAACACGAAACGTCTCATGCGCTATCCCCCAGGATGCGGATCAGTTCGAAGGACTGCTCGTAGATGGCCTGGACGAAGGCCTCGACGCCCGCGTAGGGAACTGACGCCAGCGTGCCGCCCGCAGCCGCGAAGCGATCGCGGACGGTGCCCTGGATGAAGTCGTGCAGCGTCCTCTGAATGATCTCGACCGCGGCAACGTCGGTCGGGAGCCGTATGGACCTGCCCCCGATCTCGTTGAACAGCTTGGTCTCGATCGAGCGTGCGAGCGCACCGGTGAACACGGCGTCCAGCACGTCGGGCGTGGCGCCATCGAAAGGCAGATCTCCCGCCGCGCCGAGCTCGCCCACGGTCTCGAGCATCGCGTTCCTCGCAATGGCCTCATCAATCGTCCCGCCGTCAGGGCACAGGAGGTCCGTGAGGGCGAGGAAGACGTCGGCTATCGGGGCGCCGACGAGGCTCTGCAGGTTGAAGAACCGCAGAGCCGCAGCCGGGCCGTTCTGCGCCACCTGACCCAACAGCTGTCCCAGGCCAGTCATCACCCTGCGGGACGGCGCCATGGCACGGGCAGCGTTGCGTGCACCGCCCATGGCTCTGACGTACTTGCCGGCGGCGCGCCTCAGGTCCCTGCCGCCACCCCCGCGCGAGCGGGCCGCACGGGAGAAATCCGAGCGAGCGGAGCCGAGTGGCTTGCCCGCCGCCGGTGACGCCAGCGGGGGCAGCGGCTGTGGCACGGGAACCGGGTTCGGCGGTGTGCCCGACGGGGCAGGAACCGGAGTTGCTCCGGGCTGCCCCGGCGGGG
>NZ_RZSX01001226.1:0-1424 GCF_004023105.1 Mesorhizobium sp. M5C.F.Ca.IN.020.32.2.1
CTCCCCTGCCAGCCCGGCCCCCGCCTCGATCTGCCTGCCGAGGATCGCCGAGGGCCCCGACAGTGGTGCTGCGACACCGACCAGCAGCGTCTCAGCGTTCGCATCGCCGGCGAGAGACAGCCAGGCCAGCACCGCTATTGTCGTTGTCGTGCCTATTGTCCGGGGTCGCATGCGTGCGAAGAATTCCTCCGCGCCGGTCGCGTGTTGCCGGCGCCACTTCCTGCCAAGACCTAAAGGCTGGTCAGCTTTCACGCAACACGCGAAATTCAGGATGCATGTCAACCACTTCGCTTGTGGCATGCAATATGCCGCCATATATAACGCTGGGTTCACCTCGCTTCAAACCAATGGAAATCGCCGGTGCTGAAGAAGAACGACATAGGGCCGCAGGCCTATCGCGACGCGATGAGCCATTTTGCCGGCCACGTCCATGTGGTTACCACCGATGGCCCCGCCGGCCGGCGCGGTGCGACCGTCATTGCAGCCTGTTCGGTCTCGGACACGCCGCCGACTATCCTGGTTTGTCTCAATCGCGAAAATCCCAAGAACTTGCCGTTCGTGAAGAACGGCAAGTTCGCCTTGAACACGCTGGCTTCGGACCAGGAGGCGCTGTCGGTCGGCTTTTCCGGTCTCACCGGCCTGCCTGTCGAGGAACGTTTCGCGTTGGGCGATTGGGACGTGATCTCGACCGGTGCGCCGACGCTGAAGGGCGCGCTCGCCGTGTTCGACTGTGAACTGATCGACACCAAGGATCTGGCCACCCACCGTGTGCTTTTTGGCAAGGTGACAGGCCTGCGCACCGGCGATAATTTGCGGCCGCTGATCTATCACGGCCGCGGCTATCACGCTCTGTAGAGGCTCTGGATGGCTGCACCCACGGAGAGAGAATGACCGAGTTGAAATCGCGCCCCGCGCCGGCGACGATCGACGAGACGCTCGATTTGCTGACCGGCGCGGACTATGTGGCGGACCGGTCTTTGGCGACCGTCCTGTTCTTATCGCTGCGCATGAGGCGGCCGCTGTTTCTCGAGGGCGAGGCCGGCGTCGGCAAGACCGAGATCGCCAAGGTGCTGGCGCAAGCGCTTGGCCGCCGGCTGATCCGCCTGCAATGCTATGAAGGCCTGGACGTCTCCTCCGCCGTCTACGAGTGGAATTACGCCGCGCAGATGATCGAGATCCGCATGGAGGAGGCGGCCGGCAAGGTCGACCGCTCCGACATGGAGCGTAACGTTTTTTCCGAAAAGTACCTGATCCGCCGCCCGGTGCTCGACGCGCTGACCGGCAAGGCGGGCGGCGCCCCGGTCTTCCTGATCGACGAGCTAGACCGCACTGACGAGGCCTTCGAGGCGTTCCTGCTCGAAATCCTCTCCGACTTCCAGGTGACTGTTCCCGAACTCGGCACGATCAAGGCCGAGGAGCCGCCG
>NZ_RZSX01001227.1:0-1421 GCF_004023105.1 Mesorhizobium sp. M5C.F.Ca.IN.020.32.2.1
GGCGTTCGGGCAGCACCGGCTGATCCCGCTCATGCCGCGGTTTCTCGAACGCTATCCGGAAATCGCCGTCGATCTGGTTTTGACCGACAATGTCATCGACCTGATGGAGGAGCGCGCTGATGTCGCCATCCGCGCCGGGCCGCTCGGTGAATCCCGTTTGGTGGCGCGCAAGCTCGGGCAGAGCCGGGTGGTCGTCGTCGCCGCGCCACCTTACCTGAGGAAGCACGGCGCACCCGGAACGCCGGCCGATCTCGATCATCACAACCGGATGGGTTTCTGCTTCGTGCGCCATGTCGACGGCTGGCCTTTTGTCGACGCGGCCGGCAAGGCGGTTGTCGTCCCGATCACCGGAAACGCGCTGGTCAGTGACGGCGAGGCGATGCGGCTGATGGCGCTCTCGGGCACTGGCATCGCCCGGCTGGCGCGCTGGCATGTGGAGCCCGACATCGCCGCCGGGCGGCTGATACCGCTTCTGGAAGACTTCAACCCCGGCGACGAGGAACTCACCCACGCCGTCTATGTCGGGCAGGGCAAGCACTTGCCGGCACGGGTGCGGGCCTTTCTCGACTATTTGGTCGAGACTGTCCGGCTGACCTGAGCCTAAAGAAGATCGGGAGCCCAAAGAAGATCGGGAGCCGCCAGCTCCCGAAAATCGAAGATCAGATTGAATTACTTTTTCGGCGCAAAGGGCGCCGGACGCCGGCCCGCTGCCTGACGCTCGAGCATCCAGCCCGGATATTCGGGTGGAAGCGCGCTGACCTCGTCGAGACGAGCAAGATCGTCGCGGTCGAGCTTCAGCTCGGTGGCGGCAAGGTTCTGTTCGAGCTGCTCCATGCGGCTGGCGCCGATGATCACGCTCATCACGAAGGGTTTTGCCAGCACATAGCCCAAAGCGACCGTGGCGACGCTGACGCCATGCTTGCCGGCGATCTCGCGCATGACGGCAACCGCCGCCCAGGCGCGGTCTTCATTGACCGGCGGGAAATTAAAGCTGGCGCGACGGCCCTCGCCATTGCCGGTGGCACCGGGTCCGTATTTGCCGGAGAGCAGACCACCCGCCATCGGCGACCAGACCATCAGCCCAAGCTGCTCCTCGTTGAGCAGCGGAACGATCTCGCGCTCCAGATCACGGCCGGCGATCGAATAGTAGGACTGGACCGTCTCAAAACGGGCGAAGCCCTTGCGGTCGGCGATGCCGAGCGCCTTGGCGATGCGCCAGGCGGCCCAGTTCGAGACGCCGACATAGCGGACCTTACCGCTGGCAACCAGATCGTCGAGCGCCCGCAGCGTCTCCTCGATCGGCGTCACCGCATCGGTGCCGTGAAGCTGATAGAGATCGATATGGTCGAGCTGCAGCCGTTCGAGGCTGCTCTCGACCGAGTCCATGATGTGGCCGCGCGAGGAGCCGCGCTGGTTGGGGC
>NZ_RZSX01001228.1:0-1412 GCF_004023105.1 Mesorhizobium sp. M5C.F.Ca.IN.020.32.2.1
CGGTGGACCCGCCTCCAGCGTCTTGGGCGCCGTCAGCCCGCCATATCCTGACACGGCGTTGCCGGCGTTCGGCGCCAGCCGCATGAATGACAGCGATGCGGCCGCCGACACCGCCGCGACGATGAAGAACGCGATGTGGAAGTCGCTCAGCGTCAGCGGCCCGCCATGGATTGTCGTCGACACTTCCAGGATGCCGCCGGCCAGCGCCACGCCGAGCGCGATCGACAGTTGCTGGAACACCGCGGCGATCGGCGTTGCCTTGCTGGTGTCGGCGGTCGAAATCTCGGCATAGGCAAGCGCGTTGATGCCGGTGAAAAACATCGAGCGGATGAAGCCGCCGACGAGCAGGGCGGCGAGGATCAGCACATAGCGCGTGTCGGGCGTGAACAAGCCGTTGATGGCGATCGACGCCGCCGCTATCAGCGAGCCGAAGATCAGCACCCGGCGGAAGCCGGCGACCCTGAAGATCAGCGCCGTGACGAATTTCATGCCGATCGCGCCAATCGCCGCCACGAAGGTGATCATTCCCGACTGGAACGGCGTCAGCCCGAAGCCGATCTGGAACATCAGCGGCAAAAGGAAAGGCACGGCGCCAATGCCGATGCGGAACAGCCCGCCGCCGAGAACCGAGGAGCGGAACACCTGGTTGCGGAACAGCTCGAGCGCCAATAGCGGATTCTTGGCGCGGCGCGCATGCAGGAGATAAAGCACAGCTGACGCCAGCCCGACAGCCACGGTGAGAAAGCCGGCGATCGGCGGCAAAGCGGGCAGGCTGACCACCGACAGGCCGAACACGATGCCCGATGCCGCCAGCCCGCTCAGCACGAACCCGATGAAGTCGAGCGGCGGCGTCTGCGCCGATTCGGTCTCCGGCAGGAAACGCGTAGCGAGCCAGATGCCGATCAGCCCTATCGGCACATTGATCAGGAAGATCCAGTGCCAGGTTAAATAGGTGGTGATGAAACCGCCGACCGGCGGACCGACCAGCGGCCCGACCAGGGCCGGGATGCTTAGCCAGGACATGGCGGCGACAAGCTCGCTTTTCGGCGTGGCGCGCACCAGCACAAGCCGTCCCACCGGAGTCATCATGGCGCCGCCAATGCCTTGCAGGAAGCGCGACATCACGAAAGCCGGCAGCGAATTGGACACGGCGCAGGCGACCGAACCGACGATGAACACGGCGATCGCCGCCCGAAACACGTTCTTGGCGCCGAAACGATCGGCCATCCAGCCGCTGATCGGAATGAAAACTGCCAGCGACACCAGATAGGCGGTCAGCGCCAGCTTGAGCGCGACCGGCTGGTCTGGAGGTCGGTGGCGATCGCCGGCAGCGACGTTGCGATAACGGTCGAATCCATGTTTTCCATGAACAGAGCGACCGCCAGGATAAGCGGAATGGTGCGGTTCATGGA
>NZ_RZSX01001229.1:0-1403 GCF_004023105.1 Mesorhizobium sp. M5C.F.Ca.IN.020.32.2.1
GCCCAACATGCAGCTTTATTTCCAGGCATTCTCGACCGTCATCCCGAAGAGCGGCGAGCGTCCGATCCTGACGCCCGACCCGTGGCCGGGCTTTTCCATCGGCCTGTCCAACTGCCGTCCATCGAGCCGTGGCGAGATCATGATCCGCTCCAGCAATCCGCGTGACTATCCGAAGATCGTCGCCAATGCCTTCTCGACCGAAGCGGACGTCGCCGAAATGCTGGCGGCTGTGAAGTTCGTCCGGAAGATCGCCGCCATGCCGGCGATGGCCGACATCATCGAGGAAGAGGTTTTGCCGGGCCCATCAATCAAGTCCGACGCGGATCTCATTCAGGATTTCAGGAAACGTTCGGGCACTGTCTACCACCCGGTCTCGACATGTCGCATGGGACCGGACGCTGCGCGCGCCGTCGTCGACCCGCGCCTGCGGGTTCACGGCCTCGCCGGCTTGCGCGTCATCGATGCCTCGATCTTTCCCGATAACATCACCGGCAACACCAACGCCGCCTCGATCGTGACCGGATGGAAGGGTGCCGAACTGGTTCTGGAGGATCAAAAATGAAAATCACCGACGTAAAGACCTGGGTTGTCGGCAATCCGCCGCCCGGCATCGGCGGCAAGTATTTCATCTTCGTCAAGCTCACCACCGACGGCGGCGTGGTCGGCTATGGCGAGGCCTACAACGCCACCTTCTCCGCCCACGTCACCGCAAGAATGATCGAGGACATGGCCGAGCGCTACCTCATCGGCCGCGATCCGCACGACATCGAAAACTTCTTCCGCCGTGCCTATTCGTCCGGCTTCACCCAGCGCCCCGACGTGTCCGGGATGGGCTGTTTTTCGGCGCTCGAAATCGCCTGCTGGGACATTATCGGCAAGGAGGCCGGCAAGCCGGTCTACAAGCTGCTCGGCGGGCAGGTGCACGAAACGCTGCGTTCCTATACTTACCTCTACCCACACAGCGGCAGCGTCCACTCGGAGGATGCGCGCGGCAAGAACGTCTACAACGATCCCGATATGGCGGCCGAATGCGCGCTCGAATATGTCGAGCAGGGCTTCACTGCCGTCAAGCTCGACCCGGCCGGCCCCTACACTGCGTTTGACGGTCACCAGCCGCGTCTCGTCGATATCGACCTCTCCGCCCGCATGATCAAGGCGATCCGCGAGGCGGTCGGCACCAGGGCCGACATCCTGTTCGGCACGCATGGCCAGTTCACCGCGTCGGGCGCGCTGCGCATGGCCCGCGCCATTGAGCCCTATGATCCGCTGTGGTTCGAGGAGCCGGTGCCGCCCGATATGCCGGAAGTGATGGCTCAGGTGGCGCGCGGCACGTCTATCCCGATCGCCACCGGCGAGCGGCTGACGACCAAGTTCGAATTCGCCCGCGTCATCGAGAACCGTGC
>NZ_RZSX01000122.1:0-10244 GCF_004023105.1 Mesorhizobium sp. M5C.F.Ca.IN.020.32.2.1
GGCCTCGGCGCGCCGATCTACGCCAAGCTCGACCAGGACATTGCCTCGGGCCTGATGTCGATCAATGCCGTCAAGGGTGTCGAGATCGGCAACGGCTTCGAGGCCGCCCGCATTACCGGCGAAGAGAATGCCGACGAGATTCGCGTGGGCAATGACGGCAAGCCGGTCTTCCTCTCCAATAATGCGGGCGGCATCCTCGGCGGCATCTCGACCGGCCAGGCGATCGTCGCGCGCTTTGCCGTCAAGCCGACCTCGTCGATCCTGACCCCGCGAAAGTCAATCGACAAGGACGGCAACGACGTCGAGATCATGACCAAGGGCCGGCACGATCCGTGTGTCGGTATCCGCGCGGTACCGATCGGCGAGGCGATGGTTGCCTGCGCGATTGCCGATCACTATCTGCGTCATCGAGGACAAACGGGAAGGCAGTAGGGGAGTAAGGCAGTAGGGGAGTAAGGCAGTAGGGGAGTATGTTATGAAGCTCCCGCGACAGAAATTTTCCTTTTCCCTACTCCCTTACTGCCCTATTCCCCTACTCCCCTGCGAGTGAAACGAGCACTTATGCCTTACGACCAGAAGAAGATCGTAGAAGCCCTGCGTGCGTTCGAACGCGGCGAAATCGTCGTTGTCATGGACGATGACGGGCGCGAGAACGAGGGTGACCTGATCATCGCCGCCGTCCATTGCACGCCGGAGAAGATGGCGTTCATCGTCCGCAACACCTCCGGCATCGTCTGCACGCCGATGCCGCGCGAAGAAGCCAAGCGCCTGAATCTTTCGCCGATGGTCGCCGACAATGACTCGGCCCACACCACCGCCTTCACCGTCAGCGTCGATTTCAAGCACGGCACGACGACGGGCATTTCGGCCGACGACCGCACATTAACCGTGCGCAATCTTGCCAATGGCAATGTCGGCGCGTCTGATTTCGTCCGCCCCGGCCACATCTTTCCGCTGATTGCGCGCGAAGGCGGCGTGCTGATGCGTTCGGGCCATACCGAAGCCGCGGTCGATTTGTGCAAGCTTGCCGGCCTGCCGCCGGTCGGCGTGATTTCCGAGCTGGTCAATGATGACGGCACCGTGATGCGTGGCCCCCAGGTGCAGGCCTTCGCCGAAAAGAACGGTTTGAAGCAGATTTCGGTCGCCGACCTCATTGCCTACCGCCAGCGCAAGGAAACGCTGGTCGAGCGTGTTGCCTGTTCTGCCATCGACACGCCTGGCGGCAAGGCGCAGGTCTTTACCTACACGCTGCCGTGGGATTCTATGCACCATGTGGCGATCGTCTTCGGCGACATCCGCGACGGCGAGGAAGTGCCGGTGCGGCTGCATTCCGAGGACGTTGTGACGGACGTCTTCGGTACCAGCCACAGGCTGGACGGCATCATGAAATCGATGGGCGAGCGCCGGCGCGGCGTCATTGTCTATCTGCGCGAAGGCTCCGTCGGCGTCGCCCATCAGGAGCGCAACCGGCCAGCTGCCGGCGACCGCGAGGACCATGAAGAGGCGCGCCGGCGCGAAAGCGAATGGCGCGAGATCGGTCTTGGCGCGCAAATCCTCAAAGACCTAGGCATTTCGTCGATCAACCTGATCGCCTCGCGCGAACGCCACTATGTCGGCCTCGAAGGTTTTGGCATCCACATCGCCAACACCGAGATTCTTTAACCTGGCCTAGCGGCGCTCGCATGCGTCCGGCCGCTCAGGACCGGACGCATAGGAGCCTATTCGGCAGGAACCGCGGCTGCGTCGCATGCGGAGGTGTCGCAATCCGCCGTGGCAAGGCTGCGCATGCCGAGCAACACGATGACCAGTGCGATTGCGCCCGCCGCCACCGACACCAGGAACCCGCTCTGTGCGCCGAAGGCGTCCACCACCCATCCGGCGGCAAAGGAGCCGAGCGCCATGCCGATGCCTATGCCGGTCATGACCCAGGTGACGCCCTCGGTCAGCATCGCCTCCGGCACGCGCCGCTCGATCAGGCCGAATGCCGTGATGAAGGTCGGCGAGATCGCCACACCGCTAACGAAGACGGCCAGCGCCAGAAGAGGCACCGTGTCGGCGACGAGCAGCGGCAGCGTGGTGAGCGCGATGATGGCGATCGCGATGGCAAGCTGAATTTGCAGCGGTGTTTTCAGGTTCAGGGCGCCGATGATGATGCCGACGACGAACGATCCGAGGGCGTAGACGCCGATGACGAGGCTGGCGGCGCCCGGCTGGCCGAGCTGTTTGGTGATTGCCACGGTGCTCACCTCCGTGGTTGCGAAGGTCGCGCCAATGAAGATCAGGGCCAAGGTGATGATTTGGACCGGCCGCAGGCGGATTGCCGAGCCGCGCGAGCCCTGGTCGACCGGTCGCACTCGCGGCTCGGTCGAGCGCTGCAGGATGAATGCTGTCGAGCCGAAGGCGAGGAACAACGTGCTCGCCAACATTCCCGCTTCCGGGAAAAGGGCCACGCTCAGGCCCACCGATAGCGATGCCCCGGCGATGTAGACCAGCTCGTCGGCCGCCGACTCGAAGGCGAACGCGGTGTTCATCTCGGGGCGATCCCGGAAGAGCTCTGTCCAGCGCGCGCGCACCATTGCGGGGATGCTGGGCATTGCGGCGGCCAGCAGCGCTGACACGAACAGTGTCCATATCGGCCAGTCCTGATTGGCCGCCGCAACCAGCACCACGAAAGCGAGTACGGAAATCACAGTGGTGGGCACCACAATCCGCGCCTGGCCGAGGCGGTCCACCAGCCGCGATATCTGCGGCGCGACGAAAGCATTGGCCAGCGCATATGTCGCTGAGACGGCGCCGGCCAGCCAGTACTCGCCGTGCGTCTGCGACAGCATCGCGACGATCCCGATCGGAGCCATGGCCATCGGCATCCGGGCAACGAAGCCGGCTGCGGCGAAGCCCTTGGCTCCCCTTGCCTTGAAGATTTCGCGATAGGGATTGGGCATGAGAACACTCCTGGATTCTTGAGGTCGAGCCACTTATATACGTGGCGTATGCAAATCAGATAATGACATACGACGCGTATGTCAATTAATATACGAGACGTATGTGAAGGAACGAGCGAATGGGGCACAAACCACGCAAGGAGATGATCGCCGAGACCCGCGCCAAATTGGTCGCGGCGGCGCGCCATGCCTTTGGCACTGTCGGCTATGCCGAAGCGTCGATGGACGACTTCACCGCATCGGCCGGGCTGACGCGTGGCGCGCTTTATCATCACTTCGGCGACAAGAAGGGCCTTCTCCAAGCGGTCATCGCCGAGATCGACGCGGAAATGTTGGCCCGACTGAAGATCGTTTCGGCCAGGGCGGACACTCTCTGGCAGGGCTTTGTCGACGAATGCACCGCGTATATCGAGATGGCGCTGGAGCCGGAGATCCAGCGTATTGTCCTTCGCGATGGACCGGCGGTGCTCGGCGATCCTTCGCAATGGCCGAGCCAGAATGAGTGCATCCGCTCGATGAGCGAGAACCTTCAAAAGCTGAGGGACGAGGGAACCATCGTTGCTGTTGATCCCGAAGCCGCAGCAAGGTTGATCAGCGGCGCCTCGCTACATGCCGCGCAGTGGATCGCAAATTCGGAGGATCCCGAAGCGACGTCGAAAAAGGCGGTGCAGGCATTCAACGTGCTTTTGGAGGGGCTGCTCAAGCAAGGCCGCAGGATTGGCCGTCCGCAAGCACCGGCTGAGATTGACAAATCGCTGGCCTGAGTCTGTTTCAAGACCTTCGAAGCCAAGGCGCGGCAATGGCTCGCGCTGGACCCAACCAGCACCCCCTATCTAAACCCTGTTGAACGTCTTGCTTTTGGTGGTGCCAGAACATGGTCAAAGCCGCCGGGCGCGCCTATATCGGGGGCATGGTCACAAGGCTTTATACCCACCCGGTCTTTCTCGAACACATAACGCCGCCCGGTCATCCGGAGCGGCCGGATCGCCTGCGCGCCATCGAACGCGCGCTCGACGACGAGGCCTTTGCGGCCCTTGATCGTGCCGAGGCGCCGGAAGGCGACGAGGCCACCATCCTCTACGCACATCCGCAGGAATTCGTCGAGCGGGTCCGCGCTACGATACCGGACACTGGTATCGCTCGCGTCGACGCCGACACCACCGCCAGCCCGAAAAGCTGGCAGGCGGCTGTGACGGCGATCGGTGCCGCCAACGCGGCCGTCGACGATGTTTTTCGGGGCAACGCCACCAATGTCTTCGTCGCCGCCCGGCCGCCGGGCCATCATGCCGAAAAGACGACGTCCATGGGCTTCTGCCTGTTCAACACCGCGGCGATCGCGGCGCGCCACGCGCAAAGGCAGCACCAGGCCGAGCGCGTCGCCATCGTCGACTGGGACGTCCACCACGGCAATGGCACACAGGATATTTTCTGGGACGATCCGTCGGTGCTCTACTGCTCGACGCACCAGATGCCGCTTTACCCAGGGACCGGGGCCGTGAGCGAAACCGGCGCCGGCAACATCGTCAACGCGCCGCTGGCGCCGCAAACCGGCAGCGAGGTTTTCCGCGACGCTTTCCTGTCGCGCATCTTGCCGGCGCTCGACAGTTTCGCGCCCGACCTCATCATAATTTCCGCCGGCTTCGATGCGCACCACCGCGATCCGCTGGCCGAGATCAACCTGACCGAGGGCGATTTCGACTGGGCAACCGGCCAGTTGATGCAGCGCGCCGGTCGCCACAGCGACAACCGGCTCGTCAGCCTGCTCGAGGGCGGCTACGACCTGCAGGGATTGGCATTTTCGGTCGCCGCCCATGTCGGACGATTGATGAAAGGATAGACGATGGCTGGTGAGACCAACGAAGACGTTAAGGCAATGAGCTTCGAGCAGGCGCTCGACGCGCTGGAGAAAATCGTCGATGATCTGGAGCGCGGTGACGTGCCGCTCGACCAGTCAATCCGCATCTATGAGCGCGGCGAGGCACTGAAGGTCCATTGCGATCGGCTGCTCAAGGCGGCCGAGGACAAGGTCGAAAAGATCAGGCTTTCGCGCGACGGTAAGCCGGTGGGGACAGAGCCGCTGGACGCGGAGTAAAGCGCGGTCTCGAACGACAATTTCGCCTCGCGGCTTTTGGATATGATCATGATTGAGGATAAAATTCATCCCGTTTGAAAACGGCTCCAGGACGAGAGGAGATCGCGAACGATGTGCAGAAACATCAAGACCCTGTTCAATTTCGATCCGCCGGCAACCAATGACGAGGTCCGCGATGCCGCACTCCAGTTTGTCCGCAAGCTGAGCGGAACGACGCGGCCGTCGAAACAGAACCAGCATGCGTTCGACCACGCCGTCGAGGCCATAGCCGCGTCGGCGCGCGAATTGCTAGACAGCCTCGAGACGAAACAGCATCCGCGCAATCGCGAAGAGGTGGCGGCCAAGGCGAAAGCCAAGTCTGCACTCCGCTTCGCCTGAGGAAGACCGCATGAGCTTCTTCCCCGGAAACGACCCTCTGCCCGGTGACGCCTTCGCCAGCGACCAGATCGAACTGATGGTCATTCCGAACGCCAAGGATATTGGCGGCTTTCAGGTTCACCGTGCCTTGCCAACCGCCAGGCGCCGGCTGGTAGGTCCCTTCATCTTCTTTGATCGCATGGGCCCGGCGATTTTGCGTGCCGGCCAGGCGCTCGACGTCCGTCCGCATCCGCATATCGGCCTGTCGACGGTCACTTACCTGTTCGACGGCAAGATCAGGCATCGCGATTCGCTCGGCACCGAAATGGTAATCCAGCCCGGTGACGTGAATTTGATGACCGCCGGCCGTGGTATCGTCCATTCCGAGCGTACGCCACAGGAGCTGCGCGGCGCGCCGATGTCGGTGTCCGGCCTGCAGACATGGCTGGCGCTGCCCGACGACAAGGAGGAGGTCGACCCGATCTTCGAGAATACGGCGGCCATGCGTCTGCCCGAGATCGACGCCGAAGGCGTCAGCGGGCGCATCGTCATCGGCGCCTTTTCCGGGCTGCGGTCTCCGGTCGTGACCGCTTCGGACACGCTCTATGCAGACCTCAGCCTGGCGCCCGGGGCCAGCGTGAAAATCCCTGCCGATGCCGAGGAGCGCGCCATCTATACGTTGGAAGGCGAGGTTTCGATCTCCGGCGACCGCTTTCCGGCCGAGCGGCTGCTGGTGTTCCGGCCCGGCGACGAGATCGTCGTGTCCTCGGAAGGTGGAGCGCATTTCATGCTGTTCGGCGGCGCCTCGCTCGGCTCCAAGCGCTACATCTGGTGGAATTTCGTGTCATCGTCGAAGGAACGCATCGAACAGGCGAAAGAAGAGTGGAAGACAGGCCGCTTCGATATCGTTCCTGGAGATGAGGAAGAGTTCATTCCGCTGCCGGACCATTAGAGCGCCGCGCGTCCTTTTGGACGCGTAAAGGAAACCCTAACACTTTGAATCTACGCCGCGTCACTCGCACGCATTTACATTCGCCGGCCAGCGGCCTATTTCGCACGTGGATAAAAGCAGGCCCTAGCACCAGTGAACGCAAAGCTCCATACGCCACTTCTCGACAAGGTCCGCATCCCGGCCGACCTCAGGACGCTTGACGCAGGTGATCTGCCGCAGTTGGCGTCGGAGCTTCGCACCGAGTTGATCGACGCCGTGTCCCACACCGGCGGACATCTCGGTGCTGGCCTTGGCGTGGTCGAACTGACGGTCGCATTGCATTATGTCTTCAACACGCCAGACGACCGGCTGATCTGGGACGTCGGCCACCAGGCCTATCCGCACAAGATCCTGACCGGCCGCCGCGACCGCATCCGCACGCTGCGGCAAGAGGGCGGCCTGTCCGGTTTCACCCAGCGCGCCGAGAGCGAATACGATCCGTTCGGCGCCGCCCACTCCTCGACCTCCATTTCCGCCGGCCTCGGCATGGCAATGGCACGCGATCTCTCCGGTGGCCGCAACAATGTCATTGCCGTTATCGGCGACGGCGCCATGTCGGCCGGCATGGCCTATGAGGCGATGAACAATGCTGGCGCGCTCGATGCCCGTCTGATCGTCATCCTCAACGACAACGACATGTCGATCGCTCCGCCGACCGGCGCAATGAGCGCCTATCTGGCCCGCCTTGCGTCGGGCAAGGCCTATCTGGGCTTGCGCGATTTCGGCAAGAAACTGACGTCCTATCTCGGCGAACGCGCAGATCGCGCCATCAAGCGGGCGGTCGAGCATGCGCGCGGCTACGTCACCGGCGGCACGCTGTTCGAGGAAATGGGTTTCTATCACATCGGCCCGATCGACGGTCATAATCTCGAGCACCTGATCCCGGTGCTGAAGAACGTCCGCGACAATGCCGACGGCCCGGTGCTGATCCATGTCGTAACCCAGAAGGGCAAGGGCTATGGACCGGCCGAGGCGGCCGCCGACAAATATCACGGCGTCAACAAATTTGACGTCATCACCGGCGCGCAGGCCAAGGCGCCGGCCAACGCGCCGAGCTACACGAAGGTCTTTGCCGAAAGCCTGATCCAGGAAGGCCGCGAAGATGATCGCATCGTCGCCATCACCGCCGCCATGCCGAACGGCACCGGCCTCGACCTCTTCGGCGAGGCGTTCCCGTCGAGGACCTTCGACGTGGGTATCGCCGAGCAACATGCGGTGACTTTTGCCGCCGGCCTTGCCACGGAAGGCTTCAAACCTTTCGCTGCGATCTATTCGACCTTCCTGCAGCGCGCCTACGACCAGGTCGTTCATGACGTCGCGATCCAAAAACTGCCGGTGCGCTTTCCGATCGATCGCGCCGGCTTCGTCGGTGCCGATGGGGCGACCCATTGCGGCGCCTTCGATACGACTTTTTTGGCGACGCTGCCCGGTTTCGTCGTCATGGCCGCGGCGGACGAGGCGGAACTGCGCCACATGGTGCGCACGGCGGCAAGCTACGATGAAGGCCCCATTGCCTTCCGCTACCCGCGCGGCAACGGTGTCGGCGTCGACCTGCCGGAGCGTGGCTCGGTTCTCGAAATCGGCAAGGGCCGTATCGTCAGGGAGGGCACCAAGGTTGCGCTGCTTTCCTTCGGCACGCGGTTGCAGGATTGCCTGGCTGCGGCCGAGGAGCTCGGCGCGGCAGGGCTTTCCACCACGGTCGCCGATGCTCGTTTCGCCAAGCCGCTCGACGAGGATCTGATCCGGCGGCTGGCGCGCTCGCACGAAGTGCTGGTGACAGTGGAAGAGGGCGCGGTCGGCGGCTTCGCCAGCCACGTGCTGCAATTCCTGGCCCATGAAGGGCTGCTGGAAAACGGCCTGAAGGTACGCCCGCTTGTGTTGCCGGACGCATTCATAGATCACGCCAAGCCTGAAAAGATGTACGCCGACGCCGGGCTGGACGCCGCAGGCATCGTGCGCACCGTCTTCGTGGCGCTAGGACGCACCGCCAGCGCGCAAAGCGCCTGAATCAACGTCTCAACGGCTTGAATCAGCTTCCCGACGCGCGGCCGTAACTGACTATTTGTGTTGTTATTTGGCATTCGCCTAGGGTGTCTCTGGTCTCGCGGCCAATCTTCTCAGAAGCAGAGTAAAATCCTGACGATTGCTACCGTGTGTGAAGGGCAGAAATGGGTGGTTTCGTGCCGTTCGATTGTCGACTGGAAATGAGCAACCAGCGCCACTTCCGGACATTTGCGAAAGCGATTCCAGGGCAGATTTGGAAGAGCGGACATTCGACATCCTCATATCAATTCATCAGCTTCGGCTCCGGGAATACCCATGTGCGATCTAAAATTTGCGTGCGCGGGTGATAGAGGCGGACCCAGCAACTCCAGCCTGGTGTAATCGAAATACAGTTGGCAATCTTTCCGTCGCAGCCAACGAACTGGATATCGACCGATCCATCCGCCCCGGGCGAGGCCCCAGTCCGCGCGGGAGCAAGCGGGAGGACACGAGTCCGACCGTGCGCTGCCGGAGGTCCTCGTTAGCTCGGGAATGCCTGTTGTGCTATCGTCCTAAAGTCTCTCGGGCCGCCGAGGGTCTCGCATGATCTTCCGTTCGAGGGAGAGCATCTGTGACGGAATTTGAAACGAAACTGAAGTTGGCCGCCAAGCTTGCCGCGAAAGGCAGGGTTTCGCGTCGCGACTTTGTTCAGCTGGCCCTCGCCGCCGGCCTTACCGCCACGGCCGCCAATGCGATGTTCGTCCAGACGGTGCGCGCCGAGCCCAAGAAGGGCGGCACCTTGAAGATCGGCATAGGCGATGCCGCCGCCACCGATTCACTGGACCCGGGTAGTACCAACGTCAACCGGTTCACCGGCACCGCGCTATTCGGAACCTTGTCGAATGGCCTAACCGAGATCGATTCCAAGGGCAATGTGGTCCCCGACCTCGCCGAGAGTTTTGAGCCGTCAGACGGCGCCAAGAAGTGGGTGTCCAAACTGAGGAAGGGAGCCACCTTTCACAATGGCAAGACGGTTACCGCCGACGATGTCGTGGCCTCGGTCAGGCATCACAACGTCGAGGGCACGAAATCGGTGATGAAATCGCTCTTGGCTTCGGTCAAGAATGTCGTCGCCGACGGTGCCGAGACGGTGGTGTTCGAACTGGACGGCGGCAATGCCGACTTCCCCTACATCATGTCGGACATCCCGGTCATGCCGGCGAAAGAGGGCGGCGTCGACTGGGAGTCGGGCATCCGCACCGGCCCCTACATGCTCGAGAAATTCGAGCCCGGCGTCATCGCCACCTTCAACAAGAACCCGAACTACTTCAAATCCGACAAGGGCTGGTTCGACCGTGTCGAATGCCTGGCGATCAATGATGTAACGGCGCGCACCAACGCGCTCTACACCGGCGAGGTCCACTACATGGATCGCTGCGATCTGAAGACGCTCGACATTCTGAAGCAGAACCCCGATCTCGTGATCTCGGAGACGACGGGCTACGGCCACTACGTCTATGTCATGAACGTCCAGAAGGCGCCCTTCGACAATCCCGATGTGCGGAATGCGATCAAGTACTCGCTCAATCGCGACGAGATCGTGCAGAAGGTGTTCCTTGGCCACGGGGCAGTCGGCAACGACAATCCGATCGCACCGACCGTCAAGTTCGCGATCGATCCGCAGCCGAAGCATGTCTACGACCCCGACATGGTCAAGAGCCTCCTCAAGAAGGCGGGGGCCGAGAACACCCAGTTCGACCTGTCGGTCGCGGATGCCGGGTTCACGGGTGCGACCGACTCGGCTCTCCTCTGGCAGGAGCATGCCCGGGCGGCCGGGCTCAACCTGAATGTGATCAGGGAGCCCAATGAAGGCTACTGG
>NZ_RZSX01001230.1:0-1401 GCF_004023105.1 Mesorhizobium sp. M5C.F.Ca.IN.020.32.2.1
TCGGTACATTGTTCCCGTCCGCCGACGGCTCCGGTTCCGCCACGCGCAACAAGACGGCTGCGACCACATCGGGCGGAACTGCCAGCGATGCCTACAGTCAATACCAGGCCGGCTTTGACGCCAGTTGGGAACTCGACCTGTTCGGCGCCAACCGCAGAAGCGTCGAGGCCGCGCGCTATGGGCTGGACGCCTCCGAGGAGGAACTGCGCTCGACGCTGCTGACGCTCGTCGGCGACGTGGCGTCCAGCTATGCGCAGGCGCGCGGCTATCAGGCTCGCATTCAGCTCGCCCGGCGCGCAGCCGCCTCGCAGAAGCAAACGGCGGTGCTCACCCGCGCCATGGCGCAAGCCGGCACGGCGACAGCGGCCGATGTCGCCAAGGCGATGGGACAGGCAAGCAGCACCGAGGCAGACGTTCCGTCGTTGGAAGCAGGCTACGCCGAAGCGGTGCATCGCCTTGCGGTGCTCACCGGCCGTCCGCCTTCCGCCTTGAACGAGCGGCTGAGGCGCATCGCGCCGATTCCCACCCCGCGCCTGCCGATCCCGGCCGGGATTCCGGCCGACATTCTGCTAGCCCGCCCCGACGTGCGCATGGCCGAGCGGCAATATGCGCAATACACCGCCAAGATCGGCCAGGCCGAGGCGGCGCGCTATCCCTCGGTCAGCCTGACGGGAGACATCGACACGTCAGCCTTCAAGCTCGGCGATCTCGGCAAGAACTCCTCGATCGGCTGGTCATTCGGGCCGGCGCTCAGCGTGCCGCTGTTCAATGCCGGTCAGCTGAAGGCGGCCGTCGAGGTCGCCAAAGCCCAGCGCGATCAATATTTCATCGCCTACCGGGCCTCCGTGCTGACGGCGCTCGAGGATGTGGAAAACGCGCTCGTTGCGCTACGCCAGGAGCGCATCAGGAACAGCAAGCTCGCTGCTTCCGCGAAATCCTACGCGGACACGGCACGCCTTGAAGGCACGCTTTACAAGGCCGGGGAGACAAGCCTTCTCGAGGTGCTGGACGCGGAGCGCTCGCTCTACTCGGCCGAGGACGATCTGCTGCAAAGCCGCATCGCCATCGTCACCGACTACATCGCGCTCAACAAGGCGCTCGGCGGCGGCTGGGACGGTGCGATCGATGCTGGCAAGCCGGAGGTGGTCGACGTCAAGACCGGTGCGCGGCTGGCATCGAAACCCTGAGGCCAAGCCGAGAATCGCCCCTCCGTCCAGACAGGACATCGGCGAAATCTGGATATCGGGGCTCTTGCCTGCCGTCATCCAGCTGTCATATGTTGGCGCTAAATATCCTTAACTCTGGATGTATAGATACATGGACAAGAAAGCCGCCCTCCTTGCATTGGCAGCGCTTGGCCAGGACACCAGGCTCGAAGTGTTTCGCCTGCTGGTCCGGGCG
>NZ_RZSX01001231.1:0-1397 GCF_004023105.1 Mesorhizobium sp. M5C.F.Ca.IN.020.32.2.1
GTATTGAAGATCAACCAGGTTGAATCCATAGGCCTTGGCCTGGGCAGCTGAAGCGCCCCAGGTGTAGTGCATCGTGGCCATGCGAACATCCCTCGTCTGATTCTGTAGCGCCCCGATCCGGCCTACTAGAGGGCCTATATTAGCGCCAAATCAATTAGCAACATGCCTTGATAGAATCATTGATCTTAAATGCATTGCCAAACGACATGTGCTTTGATCACGGCGCGCTGATTCTTTTGATGCCGCTACGCCCAAACCAACCCTGATACTGGACGTTCAGATCCAGGTTGACCCATTGCGCTGGCCGCTTCATACCCTTGCTTGGTCGTTCTGGCGCCGGGTGATCGCCTTGCGCAGTGCCGCGAAGTCCGACAGACCGGCCTCATTCACGACGACGACTTCGCCATCAATGATGGCACTCTCGACGCCCAGCGTTCGGGCCGACGCAGCTAGGTCGCGGTATTTGGAGGTCCAGTCGAGTCCGCGGCGGGTGAGAATCCGCGCACCGCCGGCATCGATGATGATCTGGGAGCGGTATCCGTTGAATTTGGCTTCATGCATCCAGTCATCGCCCTGGGGCGGCTTGGCAACCAAGGTAGGCATCATCGGCGGGACAAACTTCAAACGCATGCATTGACTCGCAAAACCGCGATTCAATTAGCACGCGCTTAATTAGTTCCGATTTTAACGAAACGTTGACCGCGCTGTCCTATTCTGGGACAGCGCGGTTAACCCCAAGGGCTGCGCAGGCGGCTCCGGCAATTCAGCACCCCGCCTCACTGCCGGAGCCGCTTCCACACTCCGCTAGAATACCAGCAGTGGTTGAATCAACTGTTACCGCACGTGCTTTCCAGTGCACTTTCCCACTCGTTAAACTTTGATGGAACAGGGCCTCGGCTTCACGGGTTTGACGCTTAGAAAAGTCGATCTCAGCGAGGACGCATGAACGGCCAAGATAACATCTGCAACGCCTGGGCCGCGCTCAAGCTGGTTCGCATGGCCATTGAACAGACATGCCCTGCCGGCGTGCTGCCGAGCGAAGAAGCCGTCCTGCTGCTTTATGGGCCAGAGCCGGTGCACGAGGGCGAAGCACTCGCGAAGGCAATCATTGAGACCGTCGGAAGGCTAAACCGGTAACGGCTATGGCAAGAAAGCCCGCGCCTCTGGCGGAGAGCGCGGGCCCCCGATCGGGTTGCGTCCCGATCTGCAGTGGGCAGCGGGGGGCATGCCCACTGGTCACAGACAATTTTTAGAAATCGCTAAAGTTCCGGCAAGAGGCTGTTACTGCGGGCGCAATAAGACAGGCGCGATCTCACTCCTCCTTCTCCGGCTTGAACCGCCTCACCACCACCTCGAAGACGATATCCGAAATCCACATCGCCGAGACGCCGATGAGG
>NZ_RZSX01001232.1:0-1396 GCF_004023105.1 Mesorhizobium sp. M5C.F.Ca.IN.020.32.2.1
GCCTAGGAAAGAAGGGGCGCCAGTCTTGGCTGGCGCCCCGCGCGGTCCGGTGCTTGGGAGGATATCACCTGCTGCGCTTTGTTCCGAATCCCGGTTTCGCTCCGTTAAGCTGTCCTAGCTTGTGGCAAGTTCCATGACGGCGACGTTGCTCGCTTCGCTGCGGTCGAGAATGCCGCGCTGGCGGCCACGGCTCAGCACCAGCACGCGATGCGACAGGCCGAGCACTTCCTCGAGGTCGGAGCTCACCACCACCACCGCCATTCCGGAGCGGGCGAGGTCGGCGATGACATCGTAGATCGCGGCGCGGGCGCCGACATCGATGCCGCGTGTCGGCTCGTCCAGGATGAACACCTTGGGCGGCCGTGAAATCCATTTGGCGATAATCACCTTCTGCTGGTTGCCGCCGGAGAGCTTGCTGATCGCCTGGTTAGGCCGGCCCTTGACGCCGAGCCGGCTTATGCCGGCCTCGGCGAATTTCTGCACCGCCTTCGGAAACACCCAGCCATTCGGCGCGACATGGTCGAAATTGCCGATTGCCAGATTCTCGCCGATGGTCTGGTCGAGAACCACGCCTTGGGCCTTGCGGTCTTCCGGCACCAGCACGACGCCGGCCTTGATCGCCGCCGCCGGGCCATTGAGGTGCACCGGTTTGCCGGCGACGCGCACCGACCCCGACGAAATCGGATCGGCGCCGGCGATCGCCCGCACCAGTTCCGTGCGGCCGGCGCCGATCAGCCCGGCGATGCCAAGGATTTCGCCGGTCCGCACCGAGAAGCTGACATTCTGAAAACTGCGTTCCGGCGAGGACAGGTTCTCGACTTCGAGCAACGTCTCGCTGCCCGGCTCCGAGAGCGGCGGGAACATCCGCTCGACGCTGCGGCCGACCATCTGCTCGACCACGGTGCGCACCGGAATGTCGGCGCGCTCGTGCCGGGCGACGATGCGCCCGTCGCGCATCACCACCACGCGGTCGGCGATCTCAGCGATCTCGTCCAGCCGGTGGCTGATATAGATGAAGGACATGCCTTCCGCCTTGAGCTTGCGGATCTGCTGGAACAACAGTTCCGTTTCTTCGCTGCCAAGCGCTGCTGTCGGTTCGTCGAAGATCAGAAGCTCGGCATTGAGCGTCAGTGCCTTGGCGATCTCGACCTGTTGCTGGGCGGCGATGCGCAGCGTGCGCACCTTGCGATCCGGCGAAACATCGAGGCCGAGGCGCTTCAGTTGGGCCGATGCCCGCGCATTCATAGCCGCGCGGTCGATGCGGCCGCCGCGCGTCGGCAGGCGTCCGACATAGACGTTCTCGGCGACCGAAAGATCCGGCAGCAGCTTCAGTTCCTGGTGGATCATGCCGACACCGGCGTCGATGGCCGCGGCGGGAGAGGCGGGGGAATAGGGT
>NZ_RZSX01001233.1:0-1392 GCF_004023105.1 Mesorhizobium sp. M5C.F.Ca.IN.020.32.2.1
GCTCTATGTGATCGAACCGGACGATTTCCAGCATTGGCTGGGTGTCGAGAAGATCATGCGCGAGGAGGCCACCGCCACTGCGCGGGCGGCGCTTGATGCGTACGCCAACAAGGTGCGCCAAAAGCTCGGCATCGAGCCGGAACTGGTGGTGCGCGAAGGCAAGCCGACGGAAGAGATCCACAAATTGATCGAGGAAGACCAGGATATCGCCATCCTCGTGCTGGCGGCCGGCGCCGGTAAAGAGGGCCCGGGGCCATTGGTCGGCGCGGTCGCCGGCAAGGGCGCCGCCTTTCCCATCCCGGTGACGGTGGTGCCGCAGAACCTGTCGGACGAAGAGATCGACAGCCTGGCCTAAGGTATGTTGATATTCAGGTGATGCCGGAGTGCGAATGGCGGTTTCCTGCGCTTCCGGTGCTCACGTACCCAAAGTACGCTCCGCTCCGGTTCTCGCAATCCACCCGGTCTGGTCGCTTCGCGCCCGTCTTCGCGATGCGGCCTGACCTGAATTTTCAACACCCTAAGCGCAAAATCCCTAGCCAGCGTAAAAGTCGAAGTGCTGCAGCCCTGCACGTCCAATAAGAACGCGCTGCTGCAGAAGAAAATTCATTCTCTTGGCAGCCGGTTCCGGCAATGCCTTTCGCTTGAATGTCTCGCCGATAAGGCCTATTTAGAATTATTCCAAACTATCTGCCCGAATGGGCACGGAGACATCCATGTTCATCCAGACCGAATCGACGCCAAATCCGGCGACATTGAAGTTCCTGCCCGGCAAGGAAGTGCTTGTCGAAGGCACCGCCGATTTCCGCGATGCCGACAGCGCCGCTACGGCTTCGCCGCTGGCCGGCCGGCTGTTCGAGATCCCCGGCGTCACCGGCGTCTTCTTCGGCTATGATTTCATCACCGTGACCAAGGACGGCCCCGACTGGCAGCATCTGAAGCCGGCGATCCTCGGCGCCATCATGGAGCACTTCATGTCCGGCGCGCCGGTGATGGCCAAGGCCGGCCCCGCTGCCGAGACCAGCCAGACCGGCGAATTCTACGACAAGGCCGACGAGGAACTGGTGATCATCATCAAGGAACTGCTCGACACGCGGGTGCGCCCGGCCGTCGCCCAGGACGGTGGCGACATCACCTTCCGCGGCTTCGAGAACGGCACCGTGTTCCTGCACATGAAGGGCGCCTGCGCCGGCTGCCCGTCATCGACGGCGACGCTGAAGCACGGCATCCAGAACCTGCTCCGGCATTTTGTTCCCGAGGTGCAGCAGGTCGAACAGGTCTCTTAGAGACCCGGCTCAAAGAACGCCAATCCGCCTTCGCGCGATGGCCAGGGCAATCGCTTCGGGTTTGCGCTGCCCCTCATCGCCCTGCCGGGCACTTCTCCCCGTATAGTGA
>NZ_RZSX01001234.1:0-1384 GCF_004023105.1 Mesorhizobium sp. M5C.F.Ca.IN.020.32.2.1
TGGTAATGGTGGCGCAATCCATGAGCCTGCTCGAGATCGTACGGGCGCAGGCCGATGTCTGGAACATCGTCTACCAACCGGTCGGGTTTTTCGTATTCTTCGTCGCCGGGCTGGCCGAAGCGCAGCGCATTCCATTCGACCTAGCGGAGGCGGAAGGCGATCTGGGGGCCGGGTTCCATACCGAATACAGCGGCATCCGCTTCGCGTTCTTCATGGTCAGCGAATACGCCGTCATGCTACTGGTGTCGGTCCTGTCGGTCGTCCTGTTCTTCGGCGGCTGGAACGGCGTGCTGATCCCGTTGCCGCCGCTCCTCTGGTTCGCGCTCAAGGTCGCGTTCTTTCTCTATGTGTTTATGTGGTTCCGCTTCACCTTCCCGCGCTATCGATACGACCAACTGATGGCGATCGGGTGGAAAGTCTTGCTTCCACTGTCACTGGCGAACATAATAGTAACAGGAGTTGCTTTCCTTTGAGGGCCACTCCAAGCGAGGCGGCGATGTCGCGCGCACTGCACATACGTGGAACTTGGATCGGCTGGGCATTCTTCGCCGATCTAGCGGGCGCTTTGGCGCTGACCTTCGGCTACATGTTCTCCAGATCCGTGACCATGCAGTATCCTGACAAGGAAAAATGGTTGCCCTATTCGCGTTACCGCGGGCATCACTTCCTGACGCGTGACGAAGAGGGCGAGATCAAGTGCGTGGCCTGCGAGCTCTGCGCGCGCATTTGTCCCTGCGACTGTATCGAAGTCATTCCCTACGAGGACGAGAAGGGCAACCGGCATCCAGCAAAATTCGAGATCGACATGGCCCGCTGCCTGTTCTGCGGGCTGTGCGAGGACGCCTGCCCCGCCGACGCGATCGCGCTTGGCCAAGAGTACGAATTCTCGAGTTTTTCCTCGCGTGACCTGGTGGTCGGACGTGACGATCTGCTCGGCAAACCGGGCAAGGCGACGACCGGCGGCGGTGTGGTCGCGGCGCGTCTGAACACCGAACAGGACGTGCTGGTCGAGACGAGTGAGCCGCAGGGATACAACTGGTGGCGGAATATCCGCCGAACGTGAACGCGCGGTAGCCGTCAAGCCGGAGCACAGGAGGCTCAGATGCTTGTCTGCCAAATCTTGAAGACCAAATCTCCCGAGCTCATCTCGGTCACACCAGATCAGACGGTCGTAGAAGTCCTGCGGCTGTTTCGGGACAACAACATCGGATTCGTGGTCGTCAGCAGTTCGCCCGGGGAATGCCTGGGCACACTGTCGGAGCGGGACTGCTGCTATGCGGTGGCTGAATACGGAATCGAGGCGCCCACAATGCGGGTCGCCGACATCATGAACCGCAGTGTGGTGACCTGTTCGACACAGGATTTGCTGCCCTTTGTGATGTCG
>NZ_RZSX01001235.1:0-1384 GCF_004023105.1 Mesorhizobium sp. M5C.F.Ca.IN.020.32.2.1
GGTGGTCGCGACCGGCATCGACAAATCGGCGGCCGAAATCGCCGCCGCGCCGATCGCCATCCGCACGGCTCCGCCAAAGCCGGTCAGTCGCCCGGCCGCTCCGGTCACGGAAAACCGTCCGGCGCCTGTCCAGCAGGCGGGCTACGAGCCACGCGCCGTCGATCCTGTAGCAGAGGCAATCCAGCTCGCCGAGGCGAATGCCGCGGCGATGGCGCGTCCCGCGCCAGCTGCCCAGGCGGAAGATTTTCGTCCGCAGAGCAAGATCTTCCAGGCTCCGCCGGCCCAGCCGCAGCCGATGGTGCAGCCAATGGTTCAGCAGGCGATGCAGCCTGCCCCGCAGCGTGAAGTGCTTCAGCCGGCAGCCGCAGCGCCCCAGCGCATGCCGCGCGTCGAGGACTTTCCGCCGGTGGTCAAAGCCGAGGTGGAAGCCAAAAGCCGTCCGGCCGACCACGAGAACAGCGGACCGATGGGACTGCTCAAGCGCCTGACGAACGGCCTTACCCGCCGCGAAGAAGAGCCCGCACGACTGCAGCCGGCGCAGCCGCGCGAGCCGAAACTGCGCCAGGCGGCACCCGAAGTGCGCCGCCTTGCCAGCCAGGATCCGCAGCTTTACGCGCCACGCCGCGGCCAGTTGGACGACCAGGGCCGGCTGACGCCGCAGAGCAGGGCTGTCCAGGAAGACGATCAGCTGGAGATTCCGGCGTTCCTGCGCCGCCAGGCGAATTGATCTGTTAACGGTCCGTAACAGTTATTAACAGGCAGACAAAAAGTTGTTTGCCTGTTAATCTTAAAAGCGATTGCAAAACAGAGTGTTACGAGACGATACCCGCTCCGGATCGCGGTTACACAAAGTAAGAAACCGTGATTTGGAGACTTCCTGCCGGGCAACTATCTTCGCCCGAGCAATGTCGGTTTGCTGGGATTCGGGGAAGTGGCCCTGCCTGCCGATCAAAGAGCCGCGCCCTCGGGCTGATGAAGCGGACGAAGGCAGTATGGGCTATGGGGTTTGTTTTGCACGATTATCAGACGACACTTAAATCGCGTGCGACGCTGACCGGCACCGGCGTTCACAGCGGCAATTCCGTTACCGTTCATTTCCTGCCGGCAGACGCTGATACAGGTGTCGTGTTCCAGCTTTCGAATGGAAGCGAAGACCGGGAGTTCCGTGCGCTCGTTTCCGAGGTCGGCGCTACCGATCTGTGCACCATGCTCGGCGATCCGGCAGGCGAGCACATCGCCACTGTCGAACATCTGATGGCCACGCTTTTCGGGCTCGGCATCGACAATGTCGTCATCGAGATCGACGGCCATGAGGTTCCGATCCTTGACGGCAGCGCCATGGCGTTCGTAGAGGCTATCGACCAGGCGGGCATCGATTCGCTGC
>NZ_RZSX01001236.1:0-1382 GCF_004023105.1 Mesorhizobium sp. M5C.F.Ca.IN.020.32.2.1
CTGCTTGACCACCCAGTCGGGATCTGGATTGGATCCCAGTTTGGAAAAGCGGGAGTAGTCGATCGTCAGATAGCTATCTTTGAACTCGATGTCGGGCCGGATTTCGTAAGACACCCAGTCGGCGAGATAAGCGCCGGCAAGATTCCAGTTCGCCTTTTCGAGCACGGTGGCGATCGAGAAGAACCACGCGCAATAGAAGGTGTAGAGAATGCAGAGAAGGATGCCGATCGGGACGGCGTAGCGCTTCCATAGAGAGCGCCGGAAGGCGTCCGGGTGGCGAGCGGCGATGTCGTCGATAGCGTCGGCGTTCATGGTGTTACTCTCCGCGCCCGTATGCGAACGCTTGCCGTCCGACAAGACGATGCCTCAGCCATGCCGAAAACTGGTCGACAGCGACTATCGTGCAGAACAGCAGAAAGACGATGGCAATGGTCTTGGCCTCATGGCCTCGGCCGATCGAAAGACGCAGGGATTCGCCGATGCCGCCGGCGCCGACGGCACCGAGAATGGTCGAAGCGCGCACATTGATCTCGAAGCGGAGCAGGAAGTAGCTCATGAAATTGGGCAGGACCTGAGGCACGATGCCGAACCACACCCGTTCGATCCAGTTGGCGCCAACAGCCCGCAAGCCTTCTTCAGGCTTCATGTCGGCATTTTCGACCACTTCGAAGAACATTTTTCCGAGCGCGCCGACGGTGTGGATGCTGACCGCGAGGATCGCCGGAATCGGTCCAAGCGAGAAGACCGCCAGAAAGAAGCCGGCGATGACGATTTCCGGAAAGGCGCGGACGATTTCAAGGAAGCGGCGCGTGGTGAAGCGGAGCCAGCGGCTGGCCGTGATGTTGCCTGCAGCCAGGAAGCAGAGCAGGAAACCGAATGTGGAGCCCACCAGCGTCGAAAACAGGGCAATGTTCAGCGTCTCGATCATCCGGTGGAAATACTCCGGGATGTAGATGCCTTGGGTCAGGTAGACCCGACCTTCGGGGTAGTCGAACTTGAGGCTGCCATCGTCATAGGGGGAAGGCCAGTCGAACAGCGCGCGCACCGGGTCGAACCAGTCGCGCGGCTTCAATTCGGTGAAAAAGTCGGCGATGTAGGGAAGGCGGTCCAAGAACTTTCCGGCGTTGGTTTCGTTGGCGAACCAGAGCGAGCCAGAGAGTGCAAGAAACAGGAAAGCCATGCCACCGATCGTGTAAAGGCGCCGGCGAGCGGCGAGGTCGCGCCAGTGCCGCTCGACTCTGGCTGCCTCCGGTGAAAGCGCAGGCGCGCGGTAAACATCGGTCGCACTCATCGATAGATTCCCGACGCTGATGCGGCAACGCCGCCGGCGGCACATGGCCCCGGCGGCGTTGTGGCAGTTTACTTACGAGCCGATCTTCGCC
>NZ_RZSX01001237.1:0-1381 GCF_004023105.1 Mesorhizobium sp. M5C.F.Ca.IN.020.32.2.1
GAATAGGCCTGGCTGAGCGCGATCGAACGCACGCCGAGCAGCGCGCCTTCCATGGCGCCGGCAACGGTGCCCGAATAGGTGACGTCGTCGGCGATGTTGGCGCCGGAATTGACACCGGACAAGATCAGGTCGGGTGCTGCGGGCAGGATCTTCTTCACGCCCATGATGACGCAGTCGGTCGGCGTGCCGCGCACGGCGAAGTGTTTTTCGCCAATCTTGCGCAGGCGCAGCGGCTCCGAGATCGACAGCGAATGCGCGTAGCCGGACTGGTCCTGCTCCGGCGCCACCACCCAGACGTCGTCCGACAGCGTGCGGGCGATGCGTTCGAGCGATGCAAGGCCCTCGGCATGGATGCCGTCATCATTGGTCAGGAGGATGCGCATTATCTTGATTCGATCTTTTCCAGACCGCCCATGTAAGGCCGAAGCGCTTCAGGAATGGTTACGCTGCCATCCTCATTCTGATAGTTTTCGATGACAGCAATCAGAGCGCGGCCGACGGCAGTGCCGGAGCCGTTCAGCGTGTGGACGAAGCGGTTGCCCTTGCCGTCCTTGTCCTTGTAGCGGGCGTCCATGCGCCGCGCCTGGAAATCGCCGCAGACCGAGCATGACGAAATCTCGCGATAGGCGTTCTGGCCCGGCAGCCAGACCTCGATGTCGTAGGTCTTGCGCGCGCCGAAGCCCATGTCGCCGGTGCACAGCGTCATGGTGCGGAACGGCAGGCCGAGACGCTTCAACACCTCCTCGGCGCATTCGGTCATCCGCTCGTGCTCGGCGAGCGAGGAGTCCTCGTCGGTGATCGACACCAGTTCGACCTTGTAGAACTGGTGCTGGCGCAGCATGCCGCGCGTATCGCGCCCGGCCGAGCCCGCTTCCGAACGGAAGCACGGCGTCAGCGCTGTATAGCGCAGCGGCAGTTTTTCATGCGGCGTGATTTCTTCGCGCACGAGATTGGTGAGCGGCACTTCGGCGGTCGGGATGAGGCCAAGCCTGCCATCTCCATGCGGGGCGAAGAAGAGATCCTCCTCGAATTTCGGCAGCTGCCCCGTCCCGAAAAGAACCTCGGCTTTCACCATCAGAGGCGGCTGACTCTCCTCATAGCCATGCTCGGTTGTGTGCAGGTCCAACATGAACTGGCCAAGTGCGCGCTCCATCCGCGCCAACCCGCTCTTCAGCACCGTGAAGCGCGAGCCCGAGAGCTTCGCCGCCCGCTCGAAATCCATCATGCCGAGCGCTTCGCCGATCTCGAAATGCTCCTTCACCCAGTTCGGTCGCGTCGGCACCTTGCCGACGATGCGCTTGACAACATTGTCGTGCTCGTCCTTGCCGACCGGCACATCGTCGAGCGGCACGTTGGGCAGCACGGCCAAGGCGTCGTTCAG
>NZ_RZSX01001238.1:0-1375 GCF_004023105.1 Mesorhizobium sp. M5C.F.Ca.IN.020.32.2.1
GGCATAGCGCGCGCCACCGACGACCAGCTCGGCGCCGTAGGCGCGGATGCGTTCCAGCTTGGCCGGCGGGCTCACTTCGGGAACGAAGATGGTCGCCTTGTGACCGAGCCGCATGGCGGCATAGGCGACCGCAGCGCCATGATTGCCGCCCGATGCCGCGACAACGCCAGCCTTGGGAACCGGCCGCTCGAGAAGATTGGTGAAGGCGCCACGTGCCTTGAACGAGCCAGAATGCTGCAGGCATTCGAGCTTCAGGTCGACGGCAAGAGGCGGACGGCCGAAATCGGCCATGTCGACGCGCAGCACCGGCGTGTGGCGCACGAATGGCCGGATGCGGGGTTCCATTGCGGCGATGCGTTCGCGTGTGATGCTATTGCCGTTAAGCATGGCCTGCTCCCAAGGATTGACATCTCTTAGTAACTTAGCAAAATGGCTAAATGCAAGAGGTCGATGTCTTCAAGGCGATTGCCAACGAGCGCAGGCTGCAAATCCTCGACTGGCTGAAGGACCCGCGCGCGCATTTTCCACGCCAAGCGGATGGCGACCTGGTCGAGGACGGCGTCTGCGCGCTGCTGATCGCCGAAAAGCTGGGGATCACCCAGGCGACGCTCAGCGAGCATATGCGGGTGCTCACCCGGGCCGGCCTTCTCAGCAGCAAGCGTATCAAGCAGTGGACGTTCTATCGCCGCGACGAAGGCAGGATCGCCGAGACGAGGGCGCTCATTCAGCACCGGCTGTAGCGGTGCAGGCGATCTTATTATTGACCATGATTGTTTCCGAAGACCGGTTCCCACTTTTCGCTGACGTGGACCTTCGGTTCGGGATCATGATCTATCTCAGCCAATCGGGCAGCGAATCCAGTCCGATCAGCTCGTCATAGGTCTGACGCGGGCGCACGACATGGAAACGGTCGCCGTCGACCAGCACTTCGGGCACCAGCGGCCTGGTGTTGTAGGAGCCGGCCTGCACCGCGCCATAGGCGCCGGCAGTGGCGATTGCGATCAGGTCGCCGGCCTTCAGCCGGGGCAGGTCACGGTCGAGGCCGAGATAATCGCCGGTCTCGCAGACTGGGCCGACCACGTCGACCGTCATGCGCGGCGCTGCTGCCGGCTGCTGCACCACCGGCTTGACGTCATGGAAGGCGTCGTAAAGCGTCGGCCGGATCAGATCGTTCATCGCGGCGTCGACGACCAGGAAATTCTTGGCGTCGCCTTCCTTCACGAAGATCACTTGCGAGACGAGAATGCCGGCATTGCCGACGATCAGCCGGCCCGGCTCGAACATCACCTTCAATCCCAGCTTGGTGACGTGCTTCCTGACGATCTGGGCATAAGCGTCCGGCAAGGGAGGCGGGCTGTTGTCGACGCGGTAGGGA
>NZ_RZSX01001239.1:0-1374 GCF_004023105.1 Mesorhizobium sp. M5C.F.Ca.IN.020.32.2.1
GGCGCTGTTTCAAGCCAGCTTTTGGCTCTTCGCCTTCGGCCTGCTGGTGATCGGCATCGGCGGTGCCTTCGTCCAGCAATTCCGCTTCGCCGCCGCCGACAACGCGCCTTCTGAATTCAAGGCGCGCGCCATTTCCTTCGTGCTGGCCGGTGGCATCGTCACCGCCATCCTTGGGCCGCAGATCGTCATCTTCACCCGCGAATTGTTTGCGCCGGTGATGTTTGCCGGCTCGTTCGCGTCGATCCTGGGGCTGGCAGCTGTCGGCGCCGCCATCCTGTCGTTCCTGCGCATCCCGGCCAAGGCAGCCGGCAAGGTGGAAATCGCCGACAGCGATGCGCGGCCGCTCTCCGAGATCGTCACAAGGCCGCGTTTCGTGGCGGCGCTGTTTTGTGCCGTCGGCAGCTACGCGCTGATGAGCTTCGTCATGACCGGCGCACCGCTCGCCCTGGTCGGCTGCGGCCTGTCGACGGACGACGCCACGCTCGGCATTTCCTGGCATGTGATGGCGATGTTCGCGCCGAGCTTCTTCACCGGCTCGCTGATCTATCGCTTCGGCGCCGAACGGATCGTCGCAACCGGACTTGTGTTGCTCGTCGGCTGCGCAGTGGTGGCGCTGTCGGGCTTGGCACTGTGGCAGTTCTGGACGGCGCTGATCCTGCTCGGCCTCGGCTGGAATTTCGGCTTTATCGGCGCCACTGCCATGGTCGCCGACAGCTACCGGCCATCCGAAAAGGGCAAGGTCCAGGGTTTTCACGACTTCGTCCTGTTCGGCTCCGTCGCTTTCGCATCGCTGATGTCGGGCACCGTCTACAACGCCTGGGGCTGGGAGATGCTGAACTGGGTCATCTTCCCGGTGACGGTGCTGTGCTTCGTGGCACTGGGTGTGTTGAAGATGACAAGCGCGCGGCCGACCAGCACATGACCCCGAACCGAAAGTTCGCTTCGGCGAAATCGGAATCGATTTCGCTGGGGATCATGCGCAAAATCAAAAGTGCTACAGCGTCCTTTGCGCGTCCAAGCAGACGCGCGACGTTGTAGTGACATGACGATGTCGGGACGAGGCAGCCGCGAGCTCACCCGCTTCCGAACAATTATTGCGCCCATGCCCCTTCTTATGAAACCGTGTACCCCGACGGAGCATTGAAGCCATGCTCATATGCGGCAGCCGTAGTCCGGTTCTCAGCAAGGGATTTGTGAAATGTTTTCAGTCAAGGTTTTGGCCGGCGCGGCTCTGGCGCTCGGCATCACCGCAGCCTCGGCGAGCGCTCAGGTGGTCGTGTCGTCGAAAATCGACACTGAGGGCGGTGTGCTCGGCAACATCATCCAACTCGTGCTGAACGCCAACGGCATCCAGACCACCGACCGTATCCAGCT
>NZ_RZSX01000123.1:0-10237 GCF_004023105.1 Mesorhizobium sp. M5C.F.Ca.IN.020.32.2.1
CAGCGGCACGCCCGTGATGCGCGAGGCCCGCGCCGAAGCTCGCAGTGACTTTCGTTCCTCGGAGGTGAAGTCCTTGCTGACGCCGACCTCGCCGATCAGACCGGCCAGGATCGTCGGCTGCATCTCGCCGCCGCCGACATCGTTGACGATGAATTCGGTCACCGCGTCGACATCCATGGTCTTCAGCCATTCGGGATGGGTGTGCTCCAGATAGAAGCCGGTGCCCATGACGATCTTCAGGCCGGACATGCGGCTGATGCGGGCGAGCTTTTCCGCTTCACGGCCGATGCCGATATTGGTCGCGTCGACGACGGTGTGGCCGCCGAGCGCGCGATAGCGTTGCAGCTCAGACAGCGCCAGGTCGCTGTCATCGAGCGAAACATTGTCGTGGTTGACGTAAGGGTTCATGCGCAGTTCGCCGATGATCTCGATGTTCACGGGCTGCTCGGCGAGCGCCATGTCGTCGGGATGACAGGGGCATTTCCAGGTGCGCGCGCCGTCGAGCAGGATGTGCTCGTGCATCAGCGTTACGCCCATTTCTTCGACCGGAACGGGGCCGAGCACGGTCATCACCTGGCCGGATTCGACCCCGATCGCCAGCCGCTGCCTGGGAGCTGCGTCATCGAAGAGATCACTCATAGGCTCAACGGCTCCGTACGGCGCCGCGGAACAGGCGGAAGTTCAGCCAGATGGCGACCAGGATGATCGTTCCGGTCACGATCGGCGTCAGGAAGGGCGACAGATGCGCCAGGATCAGGCCGTTGCCGATGACGGCCACGGTAAGCGCGCCGAGCACCGTGCCGATAATCGTTCCGCGGCCGCCGAACAGGCTGGTGCCGCCAAGCACGACCGCAGCGATCACTTCGAGCTCAAAGCCTTGCCCGGCGTTCGACGATCCGGATCCGAGCCGGGCCGCAATGATGATCCCCGCAAGTGCTGCCGCGGCGGCGGAAATCACGTAAACGAAAAGCGTCGTCAACCGCGTGTTGACGCCGGCGCGCCTGACCGCTTCGGCGTTGGCTCCGATGCCGGTCACGTAGCGGCCGAACGGCGTCTCGTTGAAGGCGATATAGGCGATCGCAAGGATCGCCAGCGCGATCAGCGCAGGCGCCGGCACGCCAAGAAACCAGGCGCGGCCTAGCACCGTGAAAGGGCTTCCCGGCTCGATGGGGATCGAGTAGCCGCCGGTGATCAGCAGCGCCACGCCACGGATCACCGAAAGCCCGGCAAGCGTGACGATGAAGGCCGGGATGCCCTCATAAGCAACGAAATAGCCTTGCACCGCGCCAAGCAAGGCACCCAGCGCAAGCATGGCCAGGATGACCGCCGGCCATGGCAGGCCCAGCTGCAGCAGTGTCGCCGACAACGTTGCCACCAGCGCCAGCACGGAGCCGACAGAAAGGTCGATGCCGCCCGTGGTGATGACGAAGGTCATCGCTGCGGCGACGATCAGCAGCGGGGCCGACTGCCGCAGGATGTTCAGCAGATTGGGCGACGTCAGAAAGGCGTCCGTCGTCACCGAGAAGATGACGCAAACCACAAGAAAGAACAACGCGATCGACACGACACTGCCATTGGCGAGCACCGCATCTCGCCATGTGCCTTCGCGAACCCTTCGAGACTGCGCGGAGTGGGTCGAACTCACGTCGCTCATGCCGGCGCTCCATCGCGATAGGCGCCGGTGGCCGAGCGAGCGCTGAATTTGCGGCCCACGATCAGGTTGACGACATCTTCGATATTGGTTTCGCCGATCAGCCGCTCGGCGACGTTGCGTCCTTCGTACATGACCTGAATGCGGTCGCATACGAGGAACAGATCCTGAAGGCGGTGGGTGATCAGAATAACGCTGACGCCGCGGGCGCTCACGGCGCGGATCAGGTCGAGCACAGCCTCGACCTCGGCGACGGCAAGCGCTGCCGTCGGCTCATCCATAATCAGCACGGACGGCTCGAACGAGGCGGCGCGGCCGATCGCGATCGACTGTCGCTGTCCGCCGGACAGGTTCTCGACCTTGAGCCGCGTGTCGGCGATAACGATGCCGAGTCGATCCAGCATCTGGCGCGTCTGTTCGTGCATGCGCTTCTTGTCGAGAAAGGAAATGCCGGCGATGCGGCGGCGCGGCTCGCGGCCGAGAAAGAGATTGCCGGCGACATCGACCGTGTCGCAGAGCGACAGATCCTGATAGACCATCTCGACGCGCGCTGCACGCGAATCCGCCGGCGAGTTGAAGGTCACCGGCATGCCATCGATCTCGATCGTGCCGGCATCGGGAACCACCGCCCCCGACAGCACCTTGCTCAATGTCGACTTTCCCGCGCCATTGTCGCCGACCAGTCCCAGGACCTCGCCCGGCTTCAGCACCAGCGACACATCATCGAGCGTCTGGATGGCGTTGTAGCGCTTTGAGATGCCGCTCATCCGCACCCGATAGGTCTCGCTACTGCTCATCTTGGATCCCACGGGATTTGCAAAGCGTCCGCGGCGTAGCCTCAAGCGGCGCCGCGGACCGGTCATCGACGCAGCTTACTGGAACATCGCGCGGTATTGCTCGACATTCTCCTTGGTCACGATCGTCACCGGAATATTGATGATCGGCTCGACCGTTTCGCCCTTCTTGAGCTTGGTCAATGCTTCGACAGCGGCCTTGCCTTCGCCGGCAGGGTCCTGCTGGACGACGGCCACCACCCAACCATCGTCAATGCCCTGAATGACCTGCTTGGTCAGGTCCCAGCCGAACACCTTGACGTCGCCGGTGCGGCCTTGGCTGGTTACGGCCGAAACAGCGCCGAGCAACGCCGGCTCGCCGGTCGCATATAGCGTCGTCATGTCCGGATTGGCGGTCATCAAATTCTCCGAAGCGCTCATTGCGGTCTCCTGAACATTCTGGCCGTCGACCGTGTCGAGGAAGGTGATCGCCAGGCCGCTGTCGGTGACCGCCTTCTTGAAACCGTCGAGCCGCTGGTTCTGGATGAACGAATTAAGCGCGCCGACAATGCCGATCTTGGCAGTGCCGCCCATCTCCGACTTGACATAGTCCGCGTAGAATTTGCCGATATCCTCGCCGGCCTTGGCGTTGTCGACACCGATGAACGCAACGTTGTCGCCGTCGGGAATCTGGGCGTCGATGGCGATTACGGGGATGCCGGCCGCCTTCGCGGCGGTGATTGCAGGCTTGACGCCGTTCACGTCGATGGCGACTAAAATGATGCCGTCGACTTTCTGTGTGATGTAGTTCTCGATCGCGTCATTTTGCGCGCTCGGCACGTTGTTGGCATTGAAGATGACCAGCTTGGCGCCTGCGGCGTCGGCGGCCTTCTGCGCGCCCTCATTGATCTGGTTGAAGAACAGGGCCTGCTGGTTGATGTTGACGAGAGCGAACGTATCGGCGAACGCCGATCCCATCGCGGTCGAGCAAATGGCGATGACGGCGGCGCAACGGAAGAGAAGTTTGAACGGACGCATTTACGGTTCCCCTTGCTTGCGGGCCAAACCTGTTAGGCTGGTCCCATTGGTGCTACAGGCACGAGGCAACATTCAAGAGACTTGAATACTTGTCAACGAATTTGATCTCTGAGCGCCGTCAGAACGTCGCCGGCGTGTTGACCCAGAAAATGCTGGCTCTCTCCTTGCCGATGTTGCGGTAATGGTGCGGCAGCTCCGACCTGAACACGAACGCATCGCCAGTGGCGAGATCATGGCTCTTGCCATCGACGATCAGCTTGATCCGCCCAGCGAGCACATAGCCGACTTCCTCGCCGACATGCTGGATGGGACCTTCGCTCTCGCCGTCCGCCTCGATATGATGGATATTGCACTGCAGCAGGTGACCGGGCGAATACGGAATGATGCGCTCAAGCGAAATGCCCTCGCCGCGCCTCAGCGCGTCGAGCGAGATCAATGGCCGCGCGCCTGCGCGGAACACGATCGCCTCGTCGTCGTCGACCTGTTCGAACATCCAGCCGATATTGGTCCCTAGAACTTCGACCACGCGGTGAAGCATGGGTAGGGATGGCGAAGCCTTGCCGTTCTCGATCTTGGACAAAAGGCTTTCAGAGCAGTTCGCAGCTGTCGCCAGCGTCTTCAGCGTCATGCCCCGTGTCTGCCGGGCGAGGCGCAACCGCGTTCCAAGTCGCGCGGCATTTACGCTGGCGTCCGCTTCAGACTCTGGCCGTCGCCGATCGATTTTGTTCATCCGTTCGCCAACCATTCAACAGTCATGGGACAACTGTCGCGCGAGCAAAAGACAGCGGCGACCGATTTGCAAGCGATGATTTGTCAATTTCGGCGCTGCAGTGCCTCGACCAGTCTTGATAGCACGGATAAAGCAACTCAGCGTCAAACACTCGCCTTCTTCTATGGCGACATCGGCCGTTCCCCGATCAACCCAGCGCTGACTGGAACAAAAAGCGTTCCTGCGTTGTTCTCCAACCGTCCTGATGTTCGACGGCTGGTTCATACGCCGGCCAGGGGCAATCCTCGCGGCAGGCGCCTGGCCGGCACGCGAAGAAGGGATGGCGATGGATCCTGACGATCTCAACACGGAACGGATCGCCACTGTGTTCGGCGGAACAGGCTTTCTCGGGCGCAGGATCGTGAAGCGGCTCCTTGAAAGAGGCTTCACGGTCCGCGCCGCATCCCGCCACCCGGCTCGTGTGGGCCCGGTCTTTTCTTCGACTGCAAGGATGCCTGAAGCCGTCGAGGCGGATATATTGGATGCGTCCTCGATCGGCTCGGCCATTGCCGGATCACAGGCGATCGTGAATGCTGTCAGTCTTTATGTCGAGCAGGGTGCGCAGACGTTTGAACGCGTGCATGTGAAAGCTGCCGCTGATCTCGCCGCTGCGTCGCGCGATGGCGGGGTAGACCGGTTCGTCCAGATTTCGGGGATCGGCTCCGATTCTCAATCGGATTCGAAATATATTGGGGCACGTGGTCGCGGAGAAGAGGCGGTGGCGAGCGCATTTCCCGGCGCCTTCATTGTTCGTCCCGCGGTCATGACAGGACCTGACGACGTTTTCCTCACGACGATTGTGAGGCTGATACGTCTCCTGCCGGTCTATCCGCTGTTCGGCGATGGTGGCACACGGCTTCAGCCGGTCTATGTGGCAGACGTCGCAGAAGCAGTGGGCCGGCTTATCGACGGGCGAAACCACAAGGGCTCATTTACACTCGAATTCGGTGGCCCGCGCATCTACACCTATAAGGAACTGCTGCGGGAGATCGCCCGACAGCTCGGTACCCATATCAGGCTGATGCCGGTGCCGTTTGCGGCGTGGGGCGCCTTGGCCGGCGTCGCGGAACTCCTTCCGGCCGCGCCCATAACGCGCGACCAGGTCGATCTTATGCGGCACGACAATGTGGCAGCAATCGGCGCGCCTGGCCTGAAGGAACTCGACATCGAGCCGCGGGGCATCGAGGAGGTGATCCGCTTGATCGATCGGCGCGCGTGACGCCGGCTCGCGCTCGTCTCCTGCTTAATGACTCTACGATCCTGACGGGAACCTGTCGCCATGCGGCGGGTTGGTCGAGCTTGAGCCAATGAAGACGAAGGAAAGAACTATGGCCAGATGCGATCAATGCGGGAATGACTACGACAAGGCTTTCGAAGTGAAGCTAGCCGAGGAAACCTATACGTTTGACAGCTTCGAATGCGCGATCCACAAACTTGCGCCGCTCTGCCCGCATTGCGGGTGCCGGATCATCGGACATGGCGTCGAACAAGGTGACATTATCTACTGCTGCGCACATTGCGCCGCGGAGGAAGGTGCAAGCGCACTGACCGATCGCGCACCTTGATGCAACGCTACTAGGATGGCCCCCAAGAGGCAGGACCATCGCCGACACCGGCTTGTTCGCAAGCATGGAAGCTCAGCATTTAGAACCGTGTCAGCAAAACCGTGACCAGCGAAAGCAACAAAAGGGCGGTTCGGCCGTTCTGATCAGCCGCATTAGCGGCGGAGCATCCGAAGACATGACTACGCCGCAAATTCTGTCGTTCGCCGTCATCTTCGTGATGATGGCGGCGCTCGTTTGGGGTCGGTATCGATATGATCTGGTCGCAGCCGCGGCACTGTTGCTTGGACTCGCGGTTGGCATCGTGCCTTTTGACGAGGCCTTCAGCGGGTTCAGCGACGATATCGTGGTCATTGTCGGCAGTGCCCTGCTGGTGAGCGCAGGCATAGCCCGCTCGGGCATCATGGAAATCGCCATCAAGCGCTTTGTTCCCAACTTATCGGGCGTTCGGTCGCAATTGGCCCTGCTGGTGATCGTGGTCACGATCCCGTCTGCCTTTGTAAAGAATATCGGTGCGCTCGCTATCATGATTCCGATCGCCTTCCAGTTCGCGCGCCGGTCGAGCGTTTCACCCTCGATATTCCTGATGCCTATGGCGTTCGGATCACTGCTCGGCGGGCTCATGACGCAGGTGGGAACATCTCCCAATATCGTTGTGTCCCGTGTGCGGGAGGAGCTGACCGGCACCGCCTTCACAATGTTCGACTTTACACCTGTTGGAGCCGCCCTAGCCGCCGCCGGAACGATCTTCCTGCTGCTTTTCTATTGGCTGTTACCGGTGCGCGAAAAGCTCGGCGGTTCGCTGAATGAAGCCATCGCCATCAAGAATTACCTGACAGAGGCTCGAATTGTCAGCGATTCCACGGTGCTTGGGAAAACCGTCGCAGACCTCATTAAGCTGTCCGGCGGCGATGCTATCGTGACGTCGATCCTGCGCAACCGGACTATGCGGATGACACCACTGCCCGATGTTGTCCTCAAAGCGAACGACATCCTGCTGCTCGAGGGCGACCCAGAGGCGCTGGATCGCCTTGTCTCGCAGGGCAAGCTCAGCGTCACGGGCAACAGGGCCAGTGGGGACAACACGACCAGCGAGTTGGTCGCTATCGAAGCTGTCATCGGTGAAAGCTCCCCTTTAATCGGCTGGACAGCCCAGCGCCTTGCCCTCTACCACCGCTTCAATGTCAACCTCCTGGCTGTCAGCCGTCACGGCGAGCGCCTCGACCGCAGGCTGGCCGAAATCCAGCTAAGGCTCGGCGACGTCATCGTGTTGCAGGGCAATGCAGCCACGATACCCGAGATACTGCGTGAACTCGGCTGCCTGCCGCTGGCGGAAAGGGCTATCCTGCTTGGTAGCGTGCGTAAGGGTGTCGTGCCGGTATCGATCCTTGCTCTCGCGATGGTGGCGACTGCGTTCGGGCTGCTCCCGGTCTCCGTCGCTTTCTTTGCGGCCGCGGTCGGAATGGTGCTTTTCAGGGTCATTCCGGTCCGGGACGTCTACCAATCGCTGGATGGTCCAATCCTCATCATGCTCGCCCTTCTCATTCCAGTGAGCGATTCGCTACGCAGTACAGGGGCCACAGGAGTAATAGCCGGCGAGCTTGCCAGACTGGGCACCGTTCTTCCGGCGCCCGGCGCATTGATGCTCATCCTTGTCGCTGCCATGGCCGTTACACCATTCCTCAACAATGCCGCCACCGTTCTGGTCATGGCGCCCATCGCCGCCGAATTTGCTGGCGATCTCGGCTACAGACCGGAAGCATTTCTGATGGCAGTCGCCATTGGCGCCGGTTGCGATTTTCTCACCCCGATAGGCCACCAGTGCAACACACTCGTCATGGGGCCTGGGGGCTACCGTTTCAGCGATTATCCACGCCTGGGACTGCCGCTATCGTTCCTCGTCATCATCGTTGCTGTGCCGATGCTAATGATCGTATGGCCAATGAACTGATATGCGATACAGGCGCAATCCGGCTCGAACTTTCGCCGGCCGGCGAAAACAACCCCCTCTCTGCATGATGGCCATGCTTTGATATTCCGATCGCCGGCGACGGATTGTTAACCACACCGGAAGCACAACACTGCCAGAGGTGATGCGTCTGCCGAGGTGATATTTCATGCGTCGAGAAAAAAGAACGGCAGCAAGCTACCATCTGGTTATCGCGATCTGTGGCTGCAGCGTTGCTGTTCACCGATGCACCGAAGCACCTGGTGCATAAGGTCGAGCGGCTGGTTCGCTTCGTGCGCTCGAAGGGCGTGGGTGTGTTCTTCGTCACGCAATCGCCGACCGACGTGCCGGCGGCGGTCCTGGAACAGCTCGGGACGAGGATCCTGCACGCCATGCGCGCGCGCACTGCGGAGTCGCTGAAGAAGATCAAGGCAGCTGCCGATACAATTCGGCCGCGCAAGGGCTTCAAGACTCGAGAGGAGTTGCCGGTGCTGAAGATCGGCGAGGCGCTGATCTCGGTCATTGGAGAGGACAATGTGCCAAGCGAAGTCGAGAAGGTGAAGGTGATCATGCCGGCCGGGCAGATCGGACCGATTCCGGATGAAGAGCGCAAAGTCGTGCTCGAGTCGACACCCCTGCGGAAGAAATACCACCACGGCTCGACGAGCACGCCGCCGACCGCGCATTCAACCGGCGCATGTTGGTGGCGAGGGGCATCGACCCGAGTCCGGAAGGCGAGGCAATCGAGCCCGTGCCGAACCTCTACCTGAGCACGTCCCGTCGATCGACATCAGCACGGAGCCAGGCAAGGGTCTGAAGCGCCGGGTTGTCGGGATCGCCGCGTGGGGTATGGTGGCGGTCGTCCAGAACGAGAATCGCCGAGAACGCCTTTTGGCCGGTCACGACATCGGGCAGCAACTGCTTGAGTCCATCACGGCCTCTTATCCGGAGGCGGAAGTCGATCAGGCACGCATGAACCAACCTCTCCGCCTTCCGCGGGTCCGTGACACGCCAACAGCGGCGGACTCCGAACGGAATGGCGACGCAAGCCGCCGGAGTGTGACACACGTTGTAACCGGCAAAGAAAATACTGGTGTCGATAACGTATTCGCGACATGCTGTTCGCGATACGGAATTAGCCACAGTGAACATAGCCGAACATCCCATTAAGCGCTCTCTCGTCTTCTTCCTGGTGCCGGATTTCACTATGGTCGCCTTTGCGACCGCGCTGGAGCCGATCCGCATCGCCAACCGGATGCTCGGTTACGAAGCCTACAAGTGGCGGCTGGCCAGTATCGACGGGCAGCCCGTGCCCGCTTCAAACGGCGTGTTATGTGCCGTAAACACGTCGTTGGAGGACGAGCGGCGTAAGATGGCTGGTCCCGACAGGCCTTCGATGGTCATCGTCTGCACCGGCATCAACATCGAGGGTTATTCGAACAAGTCTGCCTTTGCCTGGTTGCGCGAGGAACATAATCGCGGCGTTGCGATCGGCGGACTCTGCACTGGTGCGCATGTGCTGGCGGCTGCCGGATTGCTTTCTGGCAAACGCTGCGCCATCCATTGGGAAAACCTGCCGGGCTTCGCCGAGGCATTTCCGAAGGCCAATGTTTTTGCCGACCTTTTTGAGGTCGACCAGAATATCTATACATGCGCCGGCGGCACGGCCGCTCTCGACATGATGTTGAAGCTGATCGGCGATGATTTCGACGACGCTCTGGTCAGGCAAGTATGTGAGCAGGTGCTGACTGATCGAGTGCGCAGCCCTGGCGATCGCCAGCGGCTACCTCTGCGAGCGCGGCTCGGCGTTCAGAACTCGAAGGTGCTTACGATCATCGAACTTATGGACGCGAATCCGTCCGAACCGATATCGATTGGTGATATTGCCGACCATGTCGGGCTGTCGCGACGGCAGATCGAGCGTCTGTTCCGCGTCGAGATGGGTCGATCCCCCGCCCGCTATTATTTGGATATCCGCCTCGAGCGCGCGCGCCATTTGCTGATCCAGTCAGCCTTACCCATAGTCGAAGTGGCCGTCGCGTGCGGCTTCGTTTCGGCGTCGCATTTTTCCAAATGCTACCGCGAACTCTACGCCCGCACGCCGCAGCAGGAGCGACTGGACAGGAAACACCTCGCCGCTGTCTAAAACGTCACCGGCATTGCCACATCCGCGACCGGTTCGGCCAAAGCTTCTCGCCGATCGCGGTCGCACTCGGTCTTGCGATGCGGCGCATCTCAGTCCGCCTGTTTTCGTCGCCGCCTCGACTGCACACCGCACGGAATCCGCAAGTCGCGGCAATAGAACGGGTCCCATTGGTCGAGTTGTCATTCATCCGAATGCGATCAGCAGATCCTTGGCGTCGATCTGATCGCCGGCCTTGACCAGCACTTCGGCGATTGTGCCGTCGCGCTCGGCATGCAATGCCGTTTCCATCTTCATCGCCTCGATCGACAGCAGCACGTCGCCGGCCTTGACCGCCTGGCCGGCGGCAACGG
>NZ_RZSX01001240.1:0-1369 GCF_004023105.1 Mesorhizobium sp. M5C.F.Ca.IN.020.32.2.1
GCCTGGCAGCGGAGGCGAACGGTGCCCAGCTCAAGGTTGTCGATGACGCCTGTACGGCCGATGGTGGGGCTGCCGCAGCGAGAGAATTCGTTGCGGCGAAAGTCGGCGCGGTCGTCGGCTTCCTCTGCACCGAGGCGATCGAGGCGGCACTGCCGATCCTGAAGGACGCCAACATACCGGTCATCACCGTCGGCGTGCGCACCGAAAGTCTGACCGACCGGCGCGCCAAGACCGGTTGGCCGATCTTTCGGCTTGGGCCGCGCGGCGATGACGAGCGCAACGCCGTCGCCTCCAATCTGACCCGCCGATGGCAGAACGAACTGTTCGCCATCGTCGACGACGGCACGATTTACGGCCGCGAAATCGCCGAGACGCTTCGGGCGGCAGCCGAGCAGGCGGCGCTGAAACCGGTGTTCGTCGACACATTCCGGCCGCAACTCGACAACCAGATCGGGCTGGTCGGTCGGCTGAGGAAAGCCGGCGCAACGCATGTTTTCGCCGGCGGCGACGGCGAAGACATCGCCATCATGGGCCGCGACGCCGGCCAGCTCGATGCCGGCATCACCTTTGCCGGCGGCGAAGCGCTGCGCACCCCGCCCGGCGACGTGCCTTATGCCACGGGCACGCTGATGATCGCACCGCCCGAATGGGATGATGTCGCCGCCCCCAAGGTGCTCGACAGCTTTGCCGCGCAAAAGATCGTGCCGGAGGGTTACATGCTGCCGGCCTATGCGGCGGTCGAGATCGCCGAGGCGGCGACGGCCCTGGCGGAAACCTCCAACAAGCCATTGTCCGATGCGCTCACCGCGCGCGACTTCAGCACCGCGATCGGACCGATCCGCTTTGACGGCAAGGGCGACTTGACCGAAAACCTCTATCGGGTCTTCCGTTTCAACGGCGCAAATTTCGCGCCGGCGGAGGCCAAATGATGTTTCGCACAGGTTCGCGCAATCTCATCACCGATGTCGCCGGCCTGCGCGTCGGCAACGCTTCCGATGTGAGGCTGAGGTCCGGGGTGACCACCATCGTCTGCGACGTACCTGCGGTGGCCGGTGTCCAGATCCTGGGTGGTGCGCCGGGCACCCGCGAGACCGACCTGCTCGAGCCGCACAATTCGATCGAGGCGGTCCATGCTGTGGTGCTTTCGGGTGGTTCGGCCTTCGGTCTCGACGCCGCCTCCGGCGTACAGGCGGCACTGCGTGAAAGGGGCATCGGTGTCGAGGTCGGCGGCTTTCGCGTGCCGATCGTGCCGGCGGCGATCCTGTTCGACCTGCGCAATGGCGGCGACAAGGATTGGGGCCGCTATCCGCCCTACCGCGATCTCGGCTATGAGGCGGCACAGGCTGTCGGCCTCGACTTTGCGCTGGGC
>NZ_RZSX01001241.1:0-1367 GCF_004023105.1 Mesorhizobium sp. M5C.F.Ca.IN.020.32.2.1
ACTACATCGTGCGCGGCTACGGCAGGGACGACCGCATCGTCTATGGCAGCGGCGGCGTCATTCCGACGGGCGCCATCGCGGCGCGGGCCGAGACCCTGTTCGAACGCGACGAGATCGCCTATGTGCATGTCCGCTCGGCGCGCAACAATTGCTACCAGTGCCGTATCGACCGCGCGTGACGATTCGGGCGGTATTCATCGATCGCAGCTGTCGTACGCCTGTCGCATTGTCGCGTTACGGAATTGATTGTCGATCGATTTGCCGACCGCGGATGAACCGGCGGGAAGTCTACATCAGAGGAAGCGGGGCTTTGGCTCCGCTTTTTTGTTGCCCGCGCTGTCCGCCCCGCATTTCTTCCGCCCAAAGAAAAAGCCCGCCGGAATGACCGGCGGGCTTTGACTGTTATTTGGGCGGTCCTAGTTGAACTTGTACTTCGCACCGATGCGGACGGTATGGAACGAAGGCGTGGAGGTGAGAGTATCGTCCGGCAGCCCAAGATCCGACGAAAAATCCTTCTCGGAGAACTGCGAATAGCGGTACTCGAGGCCGACGGTCACGTTGCTGGACATGGCCGTTTCCAGACCACCACCCACCGAGAAGCCGCTGGAGTCCCAATCGAGGATATCGCCGATGGGTGAAGACGCGTTCAGATCGAAGTGCTGCCAGCTGTAACCACCGAGCACCTAAGCGAGGGTTGATTCGTTGACTTTCATACCGACACGGGCAAGTACATCGAAACCGTAATCTGTATCCAGATTGATCGATCCGCCCGGAACTTCCAACTCCGAAGTCATGCCGGAGTAGCGGGCATCCACCATGACGCCTGCGACCCAGCTGCCGAAATCATGGTCGTAGCCGACGTTCAATTCGCCGAACACGCCTTCGCCACCGATCCCGTTGAACTCGAGGTCGCCAGCCGGCGGAACGTCGATCTGATGCACCGACGCACCCGCGCCGGCGGCGCCGCCGACGTAGAAGCCGGTCCAATTATAGGCAGGAGCCTCAAAAGAGGCGACGCCACCATTCTGGGCGCCAAAGCGATAGTTGGCCGCAACCTGGAACGTATGCCGCGACGTATCCGTGTCGAGGACGCCGTCCGGTATATCGAACTCGGAAAGAATGTTTTCAGTACCGAAGCGGGTATAGCGATATTCTGACTTGATGGTCCAGTTACTGTTGATGGCCGTTTCAACGCCAGCTCCGACGAAGTAGCCGCTCTGGTCCCAATCGAAATCAAAACCAGCGTTCGTGTCGAATTTATATTTTTGCCAGGAATAGCCGCCGAGCACATAGCCCAAAGTGTTTGGCGTGAAGAGGTAACCAAGCCGCAAACCAGCGTCGAAACCGTAGGTCTCGCGGACCGAAGC
>NZ_RZSX01001242.1:0-1358 GCF_004023105.1 Mesorhizobium sp. M5C.F.Ca.IN.020.32.2.1
GGGCCTTTGTCCTGCATCGTCCGCATCCGACGGTGCAGGCGATCACGCGGCAATTGTCGGCCATCGGCCTCGAGACGATCGGCTGCTGGCCGGAACTGCCGGCCGAGGCGCTGGCGGCGGACTTCGTTTTCTTCGATGCCGATCTCGGCTTCGACGAACAATTCCCATGGGCGCCGGGCGAGGCGCCGATGCCGCTGGTGGCGCTGATCGGCTCCGAAGCGCCGGGCCGCATCGAGTGGGCGCTGTCGCACAAGGCCGACGCCCAGTTGCTGAAGCCGGTCGGCAATGCCGGCGTCTACAGCGCCCTGTTGATCGCACGGCAGAGTTTCGAGGCGCGCAAGCTTTTGGCAAGCGAGATATCGTCGCTTCGCCTGCGCGTCGCGGAGCGCCAGACCATCGTGCGCGCGGTGGAGGCCTTGTCGAAAGGCGCCGAGGACGGCCGCGCCTATGCGCAGCTCCGGTCGCTGGCGATGAGCTGGCAGATCAGCGTCGAGGAGGCCGCGCGCAGGATCGTGGCGATGACGGAAGAAGAAGGCGGCGATGACCAATCCCATCGCGCCTGATCTTCCCGCAACCGGGCGCATGCCGGTCAAGCCACGCGCCGGCGTCTGGCGGCGGCTGATAAAACGCCCTCTGGCGCTGCTCGGCCTGGTGATCGTTGCCATCGTCGTGGCTGGCGCCATCCTGGCGCCGTGGTTGACCGGCTACGATCCGAACGAGCAGATGTTTGACGGGCTGACGCTTGAAGGCGCGCCCTTGCCGCCGAATGCCAGCTTCTGGCTGGGCACGGATCTGCTCGGCCGCGATCTGCTGACCCGCATCCTTTTCGGCGCGCGCACCTCGCTGATCATCGGCATCGTCGCCAACGGCGTGGCGCTTTTGATCGGCACGCTGGTCGGCGTCACCGCGGGCTATTTCCGCGGCTGGATCGGCGGCGCGCTGATGCGCTTCACCGATCTGATGATGGCCTTCCCGGCGCTGCTGCTCGCCATCTGCCTGGCGGCGGTGCTCCAGCCGAGCCTGTGGATCGTTGCCATGGTGATCGCACTGGTGAACTGGGTGCAGACCGCGCGGGTCATCTACACCGAGACCAGCTCGCTCGCCGAGCGCGAGTTCATCGACGCCGAGCGCACGATCGGGGCCAGCGCACCACGCATCCTGTTTCGCCACATCCTGCCGCATCTGCTGCCGACGATCATCGTCTGGGGCATGCTCGGCATCTCGACCACGGTGCTGCTGGAAGCAACGCTCAGCTATCTCGGCATCGGCGTGCAGCCGCCGACCGCATCCTGGGGCAACATCATTTTCGAGAACCAGACCTATTTCCAGGCAGCGCCCTGGCTGGTCTTCTTTCCGGG
>NZ_RZSX01001243.1:0-1357 GCF_004023105.1 Mesorhizobium sp. M5C.F.Ca.IN.020.32.2.1
CCCTTCGACCCGCGGCTGATCCTGCGCATCGCTCCGGCGGTGGCCAAAGCCGCCTGCGACACCGCCGTCGCGACACGGCCGATCACCGACTTTGCCGCTTATATCGACACGCTGAACCGCTTCGTCTTCCGCTCCGGCCTGGTGATGAAGCCGGTGTTCACGATGGCCAAGACGTCGAATGCCAAGCGCGTCATCTATGCCGACGGCGAGGATGAGCGCGTGTTGCGTGCCGCCCAGGTGGTGCTGGAGGAAGGCATCGCCGAGCCGATCCTGATCGGCCGCCCGCACGTCATCGAGGTGCGGCTGAAACGCTACGGACTGCGCATCAAGCCGGGCGTCGATTTCGGCCTGATCAATCCCGAGGACGACCCACGCTATCGCCACTATGTCGACCTTTTGATCGAACTCGCCGGCCGGCGCGGCGTCACGACGGAGGCCGCCCGCACTTTGGTGCGCACCGACAACACGGTGATCGCCGCACTTGCCCTCAAGCGTGGCGATGCCGACGCCATGGTTTGCGGCCTGGAAGGACGTTTTGAGCGGCATTTGCGCAATGTCACCCTGATCATCGGCCCGCGCGCCGGTATCAAGGATCATGACCTGTCGACGCTTTCCATGCTGATCTCGCAGCGAGGCATCATTTTCCTCACCGACACCCACGTCACGGTCGATCCGACGGCCGAGGAGATCGCAGAGATGACGGTGTTGGCGGCCGAAGAAATCCAGCGCTTCGGCATCGAACCCAAGGCCGCCCTGCTGTCGCATTCGGATTTCGGCTCACGCGATTCGCCAAGCGCGCTCAAGATGCGGCAGGCGGCGGCAATCCTGGCGCGCATCGCGCCAGACCTGCAATGCGACGGCGAGATGCATGCCGACTCGGCTTTGTCGGAGCAGCTGCGCCAGCGGGTCTATCCGCATTCGCGGCTGAAGGGCGAAGCCAATCTGCTGGTCTTTCCCAATCTCGATTCGGCGAACATCACGCTCACCGCGCTGCGCGCGATGATGGACGCGCTGCATGTCGGCCCGATCCTGCTCGGCACCGACAGACCGGCGCATATATTGACGCCGTCGGTGACGTCACGTGGCGTCGTCAACATGACGGCGCTCGCCGTGGTCGAAGCGGCCCATAAGGCGCAGGCGGTCGTAAATCTGGGCTAAAACGGCTTTTACGCGGTAAGCTGATAAATGAACGCAAAGCGGTAGCTTTCGCGACGGGCGGTTAAACGGAGTTCACGGCGAATGACGGGCGGAGGGTGGAAGCTGACGCATGCCGCGGCGCTGCTTGGTGCCCTGGCGGTTATCCGGCTTTGCCGTCACTCAGCCGCAGGCCGCCTCCCGTGTTTGCCGGCAACTGGAA
>NZ_RZSX01001244.1:0-1355 GCF_004023105.1 Mesorhizobium sp. M5C.F.Ca.IN.020.32.2.1
GTATTTCGAGCTCGAAAACGAGGAGATGTATGGCGAGCAGTTCGCCGTGCCGGAGCCGATGGAAACGGTTTTCATCTCCTGGTTCCAGGGCGGCGAAGTGTTCCGGTCGGGGCTGACCTATCGCCGTGGCGCCGGCAATATCTTCTATTTCAGGCCCGGCCACGAGACCTATCCGACCTATCACGACGCCACCGTCCAGAAGGTGCTGCGGAACGCCGTGAAATGGGCGCACAACCCGCAGGGCGCAAATCCGACCATCCTCGACGCGCCGAACGTGCCGGTGGAAAAGGCGCTCGAGCCGATCGTCGAGCGCGGCGGGAAACTCCATGCTGCGGGCGAAGCCGGCTATCGCTAGCCCGAACCTCGGTTCGGAAAATCCATGGTCGAACAAGTAGATAAAGCCTCATCCTAAGGATAAGATTCATGCGCCTCCTGATACTCGGCACCGGCTGGATGGCGGAAGAGCACGCCAGGCAGTTCAGCAAGATCGAGGGCGTCGAACTGATCGGCGCTGTCGATCTCGACCGCGCGCGTGTCGACAAGTTTTCGGACAGCTACGGTATCCCCAACCGGTTCGCGTCACTGGAAGACGCGCTCGCATGGGACAAGTTCGACGCGGTGGCGAACGTGACGCCAGATCGCATCCACCATCCGACCACCATGATGCTGATCGCGGCGGGCAAGCCGGTGCTGTGCGAAAAACCGCTGGCCGAAAATTACCAGAGGGCCAATGACATGGCCGATGCCGCCGGGCAAGCCGGCATCATCAACATGGTCAACCTGACCTATCGCAACGTCGCCCCGCTGCAGAAGGCGCGCACCATGGTGCTGGCCGGCGAGATCGGCCGGGTGAGGCATGTCGAGGCGTCCTATCTGCAGAGCTGGCTGGTTTCCAAATTCTGGGGCGACTGGCGCACGGATCCGAAATGGCTGTGGCGCCTGTCGCGCGGCCATGGTTCCAATGGCGTGCTGGGCGATGTCGGCATCCACATACTCGATTTCGCCAGCTATGGCGCGGCGCTCGACATCGACCATGTGTTCTGCCGCCTCAGGTCCTTCGACAAGGCGCCGGGCAACCGGATCGGCGAGTACGAGCTGGACGCCAATGACAGCTTCACCATGGCGCTGGATTTCAGCAATGGCGCCTTCGGCGTCGTTCATGCCAGCCGCTGGGCAACCGGCCACCTCAACGAATTGCGGCTGCGCATCTATGGCGACAAGGGCGGCATCGAAGTCGTGCACAATCTGAATGGCTCGGAGCTGAAAGTGTGCATGGGCGAGGACATCGAGAACGCCAAATGGCAGGTTCTCGATGCCGGATCGGTGCCGACCAACTACCAGCGCTTTGTCGATGC
>NZ_RZSX01001245.1:0-1349 GCF_004023105.1 Mesorhizobium sp. M5C.F.Ca.IN.020.32.2.1
CGGGCAGGCCTGGTCATCGCTATGGGCTGGCCAGTCAACAGCGTATGGGTGCTGGGGCTGTTTCTCGCCGTCGACCTGATCTTCCAGGGCTGGGCCTTCATTGCGGTCGGCCTGGCGCTAAAAAAATAAGCTCAAAAAGCAATGGCCGCGTCGAGATCGGAAAGCGGGCGGACGCCGGCAAGCAGCGCCCTCGCCTCGACCTCGTCGCGCTTCATCTGCGCGACCAGCGCGTCGAGCCCGTCGAACTTCACCTCGGCGCGCAGGAAACCAAAGAAGGACACAGCGCATATCTCGCCGTAGAGATCGCCGGAGAAGTCGAAGACGAAGGTTTCCAGAAGCGGCGCGCCGTTGTCATCGACGGTCGGGCGGCGGCCGAAGCTGGCAACCCCATCATGAAGCGTGCCGTCGGCGCGACGGAAGCGGACGGCATAAATCCCTTCCTTCAGAGTGGCTTCCGGAGAAAGCCTCATATTGGCGGTTGGAAAGCCGAGCGTCCGGCCAAGCTGCTGGCCGCCAATCACCTCGCTCTCGACCGTGAAGCGGTAGCCGAGCAGGCCGGCGGCCTCGGCCACCGCGCCTTCGCACAGCAGCGCGCGGATCCGACTCGACGACACCACCTCGGCGCCCTCGTCGCGAAACGCGTCAACCAGGGTGACGCCGAAGCAGTGGAGTTCGCCGGCCGCCATCAGATAGGCCGGGCCGCCTTGCCTGTCCTTGCCGAAGTGGAAGTCGAAGCCGGTCACTGCGTGACTGATGCCGAGGTTCCTGTCCAGCACGTCGGTCACGAACGCTTCCGCCGACAATGCGGCGAAGTCGCGCGTAAACGGCTGTTCGACGAGTGCGGCAAAGCCTAGATACGATAACAGCCGTGCTTTCATCGGCGGCGGCGTCAGCACGAACAGCGGTATCTCAGGCCGGAACACCTTTCTCGGATGCGGCTCGAAGGTCAGCACCAGAGCCGGCACGCCGCGCCGGCGGGCCTCGGCAAGCGCGCGCTCGAGCACCGCCTGGTGGCCGCGGTGCACACCGTCGAAATTGCCGATCGCCACCACGCCACCCCGCAAATGGGCCGGCAGCGGCGAGATTGCAGAAACGCGTTCGAAGGCTTCCGTCATCGAGCGACCCTACTGCAGTCTCGGAATGATCGCGACCGGCCGGTAGCCGTGCCTTTCCAGAAAGGCAATTAGCCTGGCCGGATCCGGTCGTAGCGGATCGCCGTAGTCGCGGGCATGGATGCCGCCCGACACGTAGAGCACGTCGAAGCCGTTGTCGGCAGCACCCTTGATGTCGGTCATCATGCCGTCGCCGATGGCCAGCACGTCCGAGCGCTCGACCGCGCGGCCGAGCAG
>NZ_RZSX01001246.1:0-1348 GCF_004023105.1 Mesorhizobium sp. M5C.F.Ca.IN.020.32.2.1
GTTAGCGAAGACTTGTCGGTAAGGTGTCGCTGGGAGGTGACAAGGTGTCGCCCGCAGGCTATGGATGGCGAGTCGAGGGCTCAAATTGAGTCCTACCAGTTTGCGGGAGAGAGCAGCGAGAGCTGCCGCCGAAGGGGAAATCGCCCGAAATCTCTCAGGCAAAAGAACCGTAGACAGGAAAGACACTCTGGAAAGTCGGGGCTTGCCCCCGCGCCGAAGGTGTAAGCGCTGCCGACAGAGTTACGGGGCGCGAGTCTCTCAGGCTTCAGACAGAGGGGCACGGACTGGTCGCCACTCGCGGCCGATTGCGTGCGACTCTGGAGACGACATGACGGGCGACGACACCAAACACCTTCCCCTCGAAGACCTGCACGCGGCCGCCGGTGCGCGCTTTGGCGCGTTCGCCGGCTGGTCGATGCCGCTGACCTATCCGGCCGGCGTGATGAAGGAGCACCTTCATACCCGCGAGCATGCCGGCCTGTTCGACATCTCGCACATGAAGCTGTTCGAGATCAATGGCTCGGGCGCTGAAGCACTGCTCAATCGTGCCTGCCCGTTCGACGCCGGCGCGCTTGAAGTTTCCCAGTCCAAATACACGTTCTTTCTCAATGAAGCCGCCGGCATCCTCGACGATCTGATCGTCACCAGGCTCGGCCAGCAACGCTTCATGGTCGTCGCCAATGCCGGCAATGCCGAAGCCGACGAAAAGCACCTTCGTGGGCTTGCCCTGGATGTTGAGGCAAAGGGGGATTTTGATGCCAAGATCGATGCACTCGACCGCGTCTTCCTGGCGGTCCAGGGGACTGAAGCCTGGGCCGCCCTGTCCCGCGCCGGCATCGAGACCGGCTCGCTGCTGTTCATGCACGGCTTTGAGCCCCGCGAAAACTGGTTCATGAGTCGGTCGGGCTATACCGGTGAAGACGGTTTCGAGATCGGCCTGCCGGAAGCGGATGCGCGAAATCTCGTCGCCAAGCTACTCGAGGACGAGCGCGTGATGTGGGTTGGGTTGGCCGCGCGAGACAGCCTGCGGCTCGAAGCAGGGCTGTGCCTGCACGGGCTGGACATCACGCCTGAGATCGACCCGGCCAGCGCCGTGCTGATGTGGGCGATCCCAAAGGAGGTTCGCGCCTCTGGCGCTTTCATCGGCGCCGACGCATTGCGTTCAATCCTGGAGCGCGGCCCGGCGCAGAAACGCGTCGGACTGAAGCCGGAAGGCCGCCAGCCGGTGCGCACCGGCGCTGCCCTTTTCGACACCGACGGCAATCCCGCCGGCCACGTCACCTCCGGCGGCTTCGGCCCCTCGGCCGCTCATCCGGTCGCCATGGGTTACGTGCAGACGTCGCTGGCC
>NZ_RZSX01001247.1:0-1342 GCF_004023105.1 Mesorhizobium sp. M5C.F.Ca.IN.020.32.2.1
GCTCTAAGGTGGGGCCTCCTGCCGCCCGCAGGCCACGAGGGAACTCATGCAACATCTGTACATTGCGAAGGAGAAGTTCGGTCCTTTCAGCGGCACTGCGTGGACCATGTACATCAACTGGTCCGGCCTCACCCAATTAAGCGAGGTCGTTTCACTCGATGGAATGCTCGGGCCGGTCGCCCTGGGAGAGGTAAAGGACAGCTACTGGCCCCATATTGTTAACGAGGACTACATGCTCGATTTCTTTGTGGACCTGGACTTCCTCCTTTCGGAGTTGGCGGATCCGGGCGACTTGAATGTCCTCAATGTGATCCGAAGACCGTCGGTTGACGTTCGTCCACTCGACTGGAACGGATTTACCTTCCTGGGCTACGACTTGTTGGATCAAGACGTCTCCATAAGCGCTTTGACCAACTGCGGAGGATTTCCTGACGTGTTTGCGAACACGGAACTGTCTGACGTTGGATTGATACCCGACTTTGATCGTGCCGTTGAAATTCGAGACCATCTACGCGGGATGCATCCCTCTGAATACCACGCCAATTGTGATTTATGGGCGATTTCCAGATGGCAAGGAAATGAAGGCACCCCGCAATTGTATTAGACAGCTCGCCCCCGCAATACGGTTGTGACCGCCAACGCCAGGCAAATGGCGCCGAGCGTGATCGGCAGCCCGTCCGCACCGAGAATATCCATGGCGCCGCCCGCCAGCGGGGGCACGGCGATGCCGCCGACGCCCCACATCAGCGAGAAGGCGGCGTTGCCGGCGACCAGTGCCGAGCCGGTGAACCGCTCGCCAAGCTCGATGATCGACATCGTGTAGATGCCGTAGGAGACCGCACCCCAGATAAAGACGCATGGCCAGATCAGCGGCGTCTCGATGAGAACCGGCAACAGCACGCATCCGAGCAGCGTTAGCGATACACAGATAAATCGGACCAGACGCGCCGTCAGCCGTTCCGCCAGCAGGCCGAGCGGCACCTGCATTGCGATATTGCCGGCGATCATCATCGACAGCAGCGCCGACATGCGTGTTTCCTCGATGCTGTAATGCGCTCCGTAGACCGGCAGCAGTGCCAGTACCGCCTGTTCGAAACCAGCGGCCACGACAACCGCCGACAACAGCAGCCATGCCATCGGCATGAACCCCATGACCGAAACCCGGTGCCCGGCCTCATCGACCTTCGGCAGCCGTCGCAGCACCAGCGCCAGGCAGGAGCCGCAAAAAACGAATGCGGCGATGCCGACGAGAAACGGCGGCCAGCCTTCGGTGCCGACGGCAAGCAGGCACAGCGGGCCGGCGGCGAAACCAGCCGAAATGACTGTGGAATAGACCCCCATC
>NZ_RZSX01001248.1:0-1339 GCF_004023105.1 Mesorhizobium sp. M5C.F.Ca.IN.020.32.2.1
GTTCAAACGCCAGTGCCAGGCTGGTGTTGTTTGTATCCGAATCCATCTTCAGGGCCAAAGCTTCGATGGAGCCTGTCCAGTCGCTGTCAATCCTACGCCACTTTTCGGCCGGAGCGTCATACAGTTTGCGGACCCCCGACTTGGTCGCCTTCTTGCGACGGGTTTTCTCTTTCAGGGGTCTTTGGTAAACGGCCGAGAAAGGCAGGACTGTGTCGGTTCGATTGGCAAGAAGCGAGAGCTGGGCATTTACTGTGCTTTCCGCCGCCGCGGCGGCGTCCAGACGCGTCAGATATACCTCCTTCGCCTGTCCCTTGGATGGGGTGTCTTTTCGCAGCAAAACTTCATCTCGAGGCGGGCCAAGAACAAAGGCCTTGATATTGAACTCGTCGAGGTCAATGACCTGTCCAGGCTCAAGATAAGATGTTGAATCGGCACCAGCTTTATCCTTCAGCATTTGCATGATTTCGGCCGTCCCGAAGACGCCCGATGCACCTAGCCCGTTTATGGCGACTGGCCCGGCGAAAGCGGCAAGCGCCGCTGCCGTTCGCAAGCCGGGATGCGCATCGCCTTGCGCCAGCGTGGCCGCCGCCGCCAAAGCCTGCTTTCCCTTCGAAAATCGTGCCCTTAGGACCTGAGCCTGCGGATCTTTCAGGTTTTCGGTCCAAGCCATCCAAAGCCGGCCGATGGAAACCGCACCGTCAAGGAATGCGCCTTTTTCGAACGCAAACCCGGACAGATGGTCGTAGTGCTCGTGGGTTATGACCAGCAGGTCGATCCGGTTGCCGACGGTCTTCAGGACGTCTTTCGCGATCGCTGAAATGCGGGCCGGGCCTGCCTCAACTTCGGACAGGCGCTTTTTACCGATCCGGTTCACGACCTTCGGGTCAAGTTTGGCGATCAGATCGGCTCCAGCGGCAACGTTCTGGAGGACCCCACAATCTATAAGTATGGATCGCTCCAACTCCGCGCCGCCGTCGTCCAACGTGGTGCGAATGAGGAAGCAATCGCCCAAGATGCCGCGATACATCCTGATCCTCAAGAGCTTCAATATCCCCACACCTAACCTCCCCGGTGCACCAGAGCGAACGGTTCGTCCAACGCAGTGCCGGTCGATCCCCCTTGCAGTCCATAACCGAACGCAGTCGAGCCGAAGCGGTAACCCGCAAGGAAATCGCGTTGTTGCTCCAGCCGGGCATCGTCACTAATTCGCTTTCGGACTGCGTAACGCAGGTGACCCTCCCGAAGGTCGAAGATGAGTGTGGCACCACCGCGGAACACAAAGTCCGCGCCCGACGGGTTATCGCCGTGCTTGTCTTGAAGCTCCTGTTCGTTCTGATCG
>NZ_RZSX01001249.1:0-1336 GCF_004023105.1 Mesorhizobium sp. M5C.F.Ca.IN.020.32.2.1
GTATCATTCCAAGACATCAGACACGCTCGGCGTCGCCCGCAACGACACCTACAACCTCTATCTGGCTTATTATCTCGGCTGGACGGCCTATGGCCGCGGGAATCGCGGCGATGCCGGCGTGCAGCGCTATGCGCGAGCCACCGAGAAGATGGCTCGGGATTATGCCGCGCAGCTACGCCAATGCGCGCGTTGATGAAGCCAAGGATCTAGCCATCCGTCAGCTTCGGCCTTTTGCCGCGCGGACGCTTGGGCGGAGCGCCGGCAAAGCCAGGACCGATGCCTTGCGGCGCGTCGTCCGGCAACCCCTCATGGGCGGCATGCTCCTTGTCGAATTTGATTACCGGCTCCATTTTCGCCAGCACGTCGTCGGCAAGCCAGCACAGGCTCAAATGACCGTCGCCGAGATTCTTCACCGGCGGCACCTGCGTCTCGCAAAGATTGTCCGGCACCAGCTTCTTGTAGCCGCAACGCGTCTGGAACGGACAGCCGGTTGGCGGGTTCATCGCCGACGGAATGTCGCCCTCCAGCACGATGTGCTTCTTGATCACGCTGGTGTCGGCGATCGGGATCGCCGACAGCAACGCCTCGGTATAGGGATGATAGGGCGGCGAAAATATCTGGTCGGTCGTGCCCTGCTCGACGATATAGCCTAGATACATGACGACGACACGATCGGCGATGTAGCGCACCACCGACAGGTCGTGGCTGATGAACAGCATCGTCGTCTTGTTCTTGCGCTGGATGTCCATCAGGAGCTCAGTCACCGCCGCCTGCACCGACACGTCGAGCGCCGAAACCGGCTCGTCGGCCACCACCACCTTGGCGTCGCCGGCAAAGGCCCGCGCCACGCCGATGCGCTGCTTCTGGCCGCCTGAGAGCTGGCGCGGCTTGCGGGTCTCGAACGCCCGCGGCAGCTTCACCAGGTCGAGAAGCTCCAGCATGCGCTGACGGCGATCGGCGACCGTGTTGCCGACATTGAACTTTTCCAGCGTGCGGATGATCTGCGAACCGACCGTATGGCTGGGATTGAGCGTGTCGAACGGATTCTGGAACACCATCTGGATCGACGACACCGTCTCGACACTGCGCTTCTCGACGCCGGTCGACTGGATCTGTTGGTTGCCGAGCGTCACGCTGCCCGAGCTTGCCGTCTCCAGCCCGAGCAGCACCTTGGCAAGCGTCGACTTCCCACAACCGGACTCGCCGACAATGGCGACGGTCTCGGATTCGCGCGCCATGAAGGAGATCGTCTCGTTGGCCTTGACGACGCGGCCCTCGCTTGAGCCGAACACTTCGCTGCCGCCGACCTTGTAGTATTTTTTGAGGTCCTCGATCT
>NZ_RZSX01000124.1:0-10186 GCF_004023105.1 Mesorhizobium sp. M5C.F.Ca.IN.020.32.2.1
TCTTCAGACGCGCGTCAGCAGTGCCATCACCCCGCGAAGAGAACGCCAAGAGCAGCTTCGTCTTAAGCAACTTCTCGGGCGGGGAGGTACGGCGGCCGAGTGGCGAATACAGCGCCGGGAATACAGCCTCCTCGCGGATGCTGGCGATCATCTGTTGCGTGGCGATGTCGCCGGAACTGACAGGCGCCTGTTGCCGAGCGCCAGCCTGAAAGGCAGGACGGACGAAGATCCGACCATCGCCATGACGGCAATGGTCGGATCATCTGCGTAGAGCGGAGGCCTGTCCTCAGGCCTTTTGCATGTTCCACCATCCGACACGCTGCGGCATCTCGATTAACCCGGTTAGCGTCCTTCGACGGGCAACTGGCAAGACGATTTGACCCAACCGGACGTCCCCTACGAAGTCCCACCAAATCCGTTGCATTCTTCGAGCGAGGTCTTTGCGCTCTTCGAGCGTTCCGACATCCGGCCATTTCGCCCGAAGCGCCTCATACTCTTCGTTCATCGGCCAGCCGAACCACGCATTCTCGCCACCCGCACCTAGATAGACTGCGCTGGTCGGCTCGCCTTGGACGTAGTCGGAATCGCTCGTGATAAAGATGCTCCAGCCGCCGCTTTCAACGGGCCCCTTGTTGGCTCGGCGAGCGACAACACCGCCCCAATCGCTCGGCGCAAGCTCGGCATTGACCCCAATATTGCGCAATGTTGATGCCAAAAGCTGCGAGGCATTGCTGGCCTCCGGCCAATCCGTGGGCTGCAGGATAACGATGTTCTCGCCTGCATATCCCGCCTCATTAAAGAGTTGCCGGGCCTTCTCCGGGTCGCCGCCCTTCTTGAACCAACCGGTGTTCTCGTCATTTGAATATATCGTACTATTTCCAAAAATCGAAGTGACTGGTTGGGCATATTTGGCGTCAGGGGCCATGACGCGCAAAAAGGCCTCCTGATCGATCAGGTGGAGCATCGCTTGGCGCGCCTTCACATTGTCGAACGGTTTTTGCAGGTGATTCATGCGCAGGCACACGTCTTGGCCAGTTTTGTCCAGAACCTGGAGTGCAAGATTGGGGTCGCTTTCGATCGTGGAGTAGAAGTCGGCAGGCGGCGTTTGGACGAAATCAATCTCGTTCGCCTGCAAGGCCGCCAAAGCAGTCTGCTGATCGGCGATATTGTTCCAGATGACCCGATCGACCTTGACGAGCTTGCTGCCGGCGAACCCGTCGGAAGCGTCTCTCCGCGGGACATATTTCTCGTTGCGATCGTAAGTGAAGCTCGCGCCCGGCTTGGCAAGAGCCTCATTGAATCTGAACGGCCCGGATCCGATGTTCGCGGTCACCTGCTCGGTTGCGGGCCGCTCCGCGTCCTTCTCTCGCATGATGAACAGTGAATACCCCGCCAACGTCGCCATCAAATCAATAAGCACCCCCAGCGGTTCCTTGAGTACGATGGTGAAGGTCTTGTCATCCTTCTTCGAGATATCCGTAGCCCGCGCCGCGAGCAGTTGTCCTGAGGTAGTCTGGCCCCAGCGACGGATCGAGGCCACGCAGTCTGCTGCTGTAACGGGTGTGCCGTCGTGCCAGCCCAAGCCGTCCCGGAGCTCGAACGTATAGGTCTTTCTGTCGTCAGAAACGCCCCATTTGTCCACCATTTGCGGGCGCGGCAAAAGCTTGGAGTCAAGCGCGAAGAGCGTATCGTAGATGGCCCACCCATGGTGCTGAACGGGGCCGCTCGCTAACATCGGATCGAACCCGGATAGGGGAGCGTCCATTACCATGCGAACCGTCCGCGCGTCGGTTGGCGGCGTCTGTGCCCGCAGTAGCGACGGGATCGATAAAGCCGGTACAGCCGTCAGGCCGACCTTGAGAAGGTCGCGTCGAGAGATTGTCATGTTCGGTCCCCTTGTCTTGGTTAGTGGTGCGGCTCATCCGCACCTGAAGTCGGTCGGCGTCACAATGAGAAAGCCACAAGAAAGTCGACAGCGCTCTCACGAAGGACCTTGCTGCAGAGCGAAATTTTATGAAATTCTAACATCTGCCGTGGGGAGCGTTTGCGTCAAAATGGGCCAGCTCATGAAATAACGGCAGCAGAAGCTGGCGTCGTTTGCCATATCGCAGCCTAGAAGAGCCCCGGCGGCACGAAAAGAAGAGGTTTCCAAAATAAGCCGCCCGCTGGCAACTTGGTTCAAGATTCCTCCGGCGATCGATAGCTTCGCGCTAAATGAAGCGCTTCGCGTTGATAGACCTGGGGCAATGAACCTCGACCATATTTTTCGGCATGTCGGCAAGCTCTCATGGTGGGCAGGCACACATGTCTCTCAAATTCTTCGTCAAGCGCAGCCGCCGCCGCGAAAAATCCATCAGGGCAGTTTGCAAAACCAGCGTATCCCATGCCGGCGAAGCGGACGGCTCAAAAACCATGTGACCTCAACGCCCAAACAGAGAAGCGCTTGAGCAGCAACTGGGGGTTCCAGATGCGGCGTCTACACCGCGAGATCGAGATGGCAGCCGAGGGACGAAGCACCTACATCCTCACTCCATCAGCCTTCGGATCGTACATAGGCTTGAGTGACGCCGCTGCCGCAAACCGCTCTCCGGCAACTCGATCGCATAGGAAGAGCCTAGCGTATCCGCCTCGGTCCCGTGTTCGCAAGTCACGTCACCCAGACCAATCGCCCTGCCGAGACGATGGCCGACAGATTGCCGTGAGGTGCTAGCCGCCCGCGCTCGACACGACGCGTCCCAAATGCGAAAGGTCTTCCCGGGCCAGTTGAATTGCTTGCTATGGGCATAGCGCTGATGCTGCATAAGCGCATACTTGCCGAGCCCACGTAGGATCGGCGCAGGCTGAGGCTGCCTTCCTGGCCGCCCGCACGAGCCGCTCCCGTGCTCGGTTAAGGAGCCTGGGATCGGTCGGAAAGATCAGGTGCTTGGGTCGGACGGTCGTGTCGACGATCACCTGTCGGGTGTCCGTTGGCTTCACTCTGCTCTGTCCACATCTAGAACCGACTAGTTCCGCTCCCCCCGCTTGTGGCAGGCATGCAAGACGTTGCGAGTGACCTGCTCGACTACTGGGTCGGGCGGCAGAACCGGAGGCTCAAGACTACGAGTCGCGGTCCAGTCTATTGATGGCAGCAGGCCAAAGACCCAATCCGTCGTAGGTGCGCAGAATAGCATGCCCTTGCCGGGCTCTTTCTGATGCACCATGGTGACGAATCCGCCCCAGGCTGCGGCAGGTTTCCGCTGGCCGGGAGTGTAGGTAGGCGGCCAAGCGCTGAAGTCCCACTCACCCCAACTGCGACAGTCCGCGATGGCGAGCAGTCTGGTCCCTGCGAGTGCTCCATCGGCGAATGTGAGTTGCGGACGGTTGTCGCGGATCTCAACTTCTAGACCGTCTCCCTCATGCCCGACGAGCTTTATCTCAGCGCCGAAGGTATCCCCGCGCTCTAGCTCCAAGCCATCGAAAACCCAATGGTCGGGCTCACAGATAGTGAAGCCGCACTGGGGCCGCGAAGGGCCACCGTAGATCTCCCAATACCACATGGCGCCGCCGGTGAGTATCTCCCGCGGCGCTCCGGGCCGCAGGGTGTGGTTGTAGACGCCTGTCGTAGGGGTGGTTGATTCAGGACGTACGGACCAGGTCTCTCCGGTGAGAGGGAGGTCAGGCGTTGGCGATGCGGCGTGAAGTGGGTCAAGCAGCTCTCCGGCGTCGCCGTGCTCGTTGTCACAAGGGTCGCCTGACTCTTTGTAGCATTCGATGGCTGTATTGTCTGCTGCCTGACGGACCAGTTCAAACGCGAGGTTGCCACCAAGGAAGATCGTGTGGCCCCCGGAGTTTCGAAATTCACGTACGACGTCGAGCTGGTCTGCCGTCCAGTATTCATCGTGACCGATCGTGACCAAGGCACTGTAGTTGCCGAGGTTTGCCTGTCCGTCGGAAACGTCAAGACCCGAGCAGAAATCGACTGCTATGCCCTCGCGCTCTAACCAGTCGATGAATGCGAAGATGTAGGCCGCTTTCGGCGGCATTGGGCTCAGAATGGCTTCGTTAGGGTAGCAGAGCCCGAGGCCTGGTCGGTGAAGCGAGGCTTTCGAACCGCGAAGTTCGTTAAGGCGCTGACCATCTTCAGTACGCCCCACGTAAAGGCTGCGATTGTGCCAGATGTGGTACGCGAGCCAGGTAGCAACGTTTACTTGGCAGAGAATTCGTGATCCCGGACGGTCGACGCCACTCCTCACGATGAATAGCGCGTCCTCGCCGGCCCGGTTCGAGGAGCGCCCCCGCGGCTCGTCAGCGGAACAGAACTGGGCGAGGTATACGCCGCTGGGCCAATCTATGGGAACTTCCTCGAGGAGATTTACCTTCGGCCACCGGCATCCTTCGGAGTCGGCATCACCCGAACTGAGGCGACGACCCCCTGCCGAGAGTGGCAGGCGGTGTGGTCGGACTGGACCGAAGCGTTGGACGAAGGAGAGCTTTGGGAAAAGGTGTGCGTCCTCGCATCCGGTAATACGGTAGATGTCGACGTAGCAATCTTCCTCGGACCGTGTTGCCACGTGGGCTGACAGTGGCTGTCCCTGCCGAACGCTGATCGCCGTCATGTATCCGGCGAAGTACGGCTCCGCTTCTCGGCCGGTGGCCGGAAATGGAAGGTAGCGATAGTCCGTCGCCAGCGCAGGATGACGATAGGCGCCTGGTGGGAACATTTCCGTCTCAGCGGGAGCCTTGCGCCGCATCGCGATCAGCGGTTCTCGTATCTCGGACATTCTAGACCTCTTCGGAGTAGATCAAGCGATGCGCATCGTTCCGCTAAGTGCGTCGCGCTCGTCTGGGGCGGCGTGCACACGCCATTCGACACGATCAGGGAAAAGCGCGAAGACGCCCGTGGCGAGGGTATGGATGTTGTCGTCGCATTTCCGGTCTGTGTCGCGATAGATCGGGGCGGTGTCGTCAAAGAGCACCGCCTCAGGGCCGCTCACGAGTGCGCCTTCCGCGATCATCCGGTCCGCCGTTTCCTGCCGGTTGCGAGAAGACTGGGTAATCGTCTGCTCCCGACCGTCGAACTCGCTGAAGATTAGGTGGTTGGCGTGGGCCCGAGGCGACACGGCCTCTCGAACGGCGAAACCGGAGGCCGGCGCCTCGACCGAGAGGAGCCGGCGTGTCTTCGCCTCACCGAGATTGTGATGGAAGCCGCTGGCGCGGTCCTTGCGCTTCAGGATTTCGATCGCTTCGGTCAGGCTTCTCGCATCGAGTATCGCGCGGCAGATGATCTGCCTTGGCACGCCCTGCTGGAGATCGTGGGCGGTGATGTTGTTGACGGTCTGGACGATCCCAGACTTGTTCATTCCGAACGTGTGCCCCTGCACCATGCCAGGATACATGAAGCAACTCCATGCCGGACCCTCATCCGGCTCGACTTCGACCCAGGTACAGGCGCCGAGAATTTCTGCCGCGCCGTCGTCATTGTGGGCAATAATCGCCGGGCCATCACCTTGCCCAGGGATCAGGAGCGAGGTGCAGCCTGTGGCGGCCAGAGCTTTCGTTGCCGGGGAGACGCCTTCGGGAAGGCGTAGGTCGCCCCGGCAGTTCCAAAGGAAGACCGTTTCAAAATCCTGCCCGGCACCCTCAGCGATCCCCTCGATCTCGCGCACATAGCGCGGATACGAGGCACGTGCCGCGGATTCCAATGTCTTCAGATAGTCCGAGCCACGCCAGCGGGCGTCCAGCGCCCGATAATGCTCTGTGCGCAGGACCCCTTCGCTGAAGCCGGAGGCGCTGGCCCGCCCGAGAGCGAAGCCGATGGAGAAGGCATCGCCCTTGGCGCGGACGCGGGGAATGGTATTTCTGGACATTCGGGGCCTCTGGTTCATTGTGAAGCGCTGTCGAGTATAGGAATGACCAGCCCGAGGGCAGGCTCGCGCCGAAGGCGGAGGGCAAGGACGAGCGAGGCCGCGCCGAAACCTGCCCTTCCAGAAGACCGAAGCTGGAGATCGGTTTTCATGTTGTGGCTCTCCGATTTTTGAGAAGCGGCAGACCTCTCAATCCAAAAGTCGATTGATCTCGCCGGGAGACATCTCTTCAACATTATTCCCTGGCGGAGGGGCGCCTGCGCCAAAATGCATCGACTGCTGAAATACGAGCCGCAAAAACGGGGGTAGTGTGAAATATCGTCAGCCTATGGTGATGCAGCAGCGTTCCATCAAGGGGCGGCACAAGACGCCTTCTCGAACCGGCGCGGTTCAGCCGTCCGACGCTGCGTTGAGCCGACAATGAAGTGCGGCCGCTGGGCCGCAGCCTCGTCGAGTGCCCCGAAGCCGATGGCCCAGCGCAGCATTGAGGCACCATCCTGCTTCTGAAAAGCGATCAAACCGCCTGCCGCAATAACGGCGACGCTTAAGGACATAAGACTTCGTCCTTTGCCTCTTAGACCGCGGCTTCAATCATTGGCGCTGGCACCAGCGAGGCTATGCGCAGTCATATTCATGGTCCTTGCTTGGATTGGTTGAGGCTCGCCTTAAACGCCCGCCTCGTGGCATGCAGCACTGGCTCCGTATACCCACTCGGCTGCTTGCGCCCCGCGAAGATCAGATCCCTCGCCGCCGTGAACGGGATTGAATTGTCGAAATCCGATGCCATCGGCCGGTAGAGCGGGTCGCCGGCATTCTGCAGGTCGACCACCGTCGCCATGCGCTTGAGCGTCTCGATCACCTGGTCGCGTGTGCACACCCCGTGATGCAGCCAGTTGGCAACGTGCTGTGAGGAGATGCGCAGCGTGGCGCGGTCCTCCATCAGCGCGACGTCGTTGATGTCCAGCACCTTGGAGCAGCCGACGCCCTGGTCGACCCAGCGCACGACATAGCCGAGAATGCCCTGGCAGTTGTTGTCGAGCTCCTTCTGGATATCCTCCGGCGTCCAGTTGGGACGCGCGGCGACGGGAATGGACAATATGTCGTCGAGGCTCGCCCGTTGGCGGCTCTTCAGCGTCTCCTGCACCGCGTGCACGTCGACGCGGTGATAATGCGTGGCGTGCAGGGTCGCGGCCGTCGGCGACGGCACCCAGGCGGTGTTGGCGCCGGCCTTCGGATGCGCGATCTTCTGCTCGAGCATGGCCGCCATCAGGTCCGGCATCGCCCACATGCCCTTGCCGATCTGGGCGCGACCTTCCAGCCCGCAGGCCAGGCCGATGTCGACGTTCCAGTTTTCGTAGGCGGCGATCCAGGCCGACTGCTTCATGTCGCCCTTTCGGATCATCGGCCCCGCCTCCATAGAGGTGTGGATCTCGTCGCCGGTGCGGTCGAGGAAGCCGGTGTTGATGAAGACGACCCGCTCCCTCGCAGCGCGGATGCACTCCTTGAGGTTTACAGTAGTGCGGCGCTCCTCGTCCATGATGCCCATCTTCAGCGTATTGACCGGCAGGCCGAGCGCGATCTCGACGCGGCGGAAGAGATCGACCGCGAAGGCAACCTCCTCGGGTCCGTGCATCTTCGGCTTCACGATATAAACGGAGCCTGCCGGCGAATTTGCCCGCCGGCCATTCTGGCCGACATCGTGCAGCGCGATCATCGCGGTGATCATGGCATCCATGATGCCTTCCGGCACCTCATTGCCGTCGCGGTCGAGGATCGCCGGATTGGTCATCAGGTGCCCGACATTTCTCACAAGCATCAGCGCGCGGGCGCGCAGGGAAAAGGTGGATCCGTCGGGCGCGGTGAACTCGCGGTCGGGATTGAGGCTGCGAATGGAAGTTTTTCCGCCCTTGGTGATCTCCTCGGAAAGGTCGCCCTTCATCAGGCCGAGCCAGTTGCGGTAGACGACCACCTTGTCTTCGGCGTCGATCGCCGCGACCGAGTCCTCGCAATCCATGATCGTTGTGATCGCCGATTCCAGCCAGACGTCGGAAATATTGGCAGCGTCCGACTCGCCGATGGAAGACGTCGGGTCGATGCGCACCTCGATATGGATGCCGTTGTTGCGCAGCAGGAAGTGCGTGGGCTTGCGCGGCGCGCCGAGATAGCCGGCAAACTGGTCCGGCCGCGTCAGGCCGATCATGCTGCCGTTCGCGGTCTTAACGCGCAACGCCGCTGCCTCGACGGAAAAGCTGCGTGCGTCGCTCCAACTCGCTCCGGCGAGCGGCACGGCATCGTCCAGCAGCTTGCGCGCCCAGGCGATGACCCGCTCGCCGCGCACGGGATTGTAGCGCGGCCCGCGCTCGGCGCCGTGCGCCTCGGAAACGGCGTCGGTGCCGTAGAGCGCATCGTAGAGCGAGCCCCAGCGCGCATTGGCCGCGTTCAGGGCGTAACGCGCGTTCATCACCGGCACCACGAGCTGCGGTCCGGCGATCGTGGCGATCTCCGGATCCACACCGGCTGTGGCGATCTGGAAGTCCGGTCCCTCATTCAGGAGATAGCCGATCTCCTGAAGGAAATCCTTATAGGATTGCAGATCGGCATGGGAGCCCTGGCGGAGATGCCACTTGTCTATGGCCTCCTGGATCTCGTCGCGCTTGCGCAGCAATTCGCGGTTTGCGGGTGCAAGATCGTGCACGATGGCCGAAAAGGCCGCCCAAAATGCCGACGTGCCGATGCCGGTTCCCGGCAGCGCCTCGCCCACGACGAAGTCGTAGAGGTTCTTGGCGATCTTCAGCCCCGCGGCTTCGGTGCGCGCAGCGTTTAACTGATGATTGTCCACCCTCTCCTCCCTACGCCGCCACATGATCGATGACAGGAAGATCCTTTGCGACGGTCTCAGCCAACATGGCTGATGTCGCGGCAGACAGTGTCCAGCCAAGGTGCCCGTGCCCGGTATTATAGTAAACGCCCGGTGCCTTACCTTTGCCGACACGCGGCATCATGTTCGGCATCATTGGACGGAGGCCAGCCCAGGGCACAATACGGTTCGTGTTAACGCCCGGGAACAGCTGCCGCGTCCAGTCTACCAGAGGCCTTACGCGGTCTTCCCTTATGTCCCGGTTTTGGCCGTTGAACTCTGCGGTCCCGGCCACTCGGAAGCGCGCTTCCCCAAGCCGGCTCGTGACGATTTTGGCCCGGTCATCGAGGATGCTCACCCAAGGAGCGGCTTCCTGCGCCGCATTGTCTTCCAGATGGACCGTGATTGAGTAGCCTTTGACGGGATAAATGTTGAGGCGATCGCCCAGCATCGCCGCGAAGTCACGGCTGTTCGAGCCCGCGCATACGACAATCGCATCGGCCTCGATATCCTGCGCCGGGGAAGCATGGGTAGAGTACGTCAGCCTGAACCGGCCGCGTCGCTCAATCTTTGTCACCGACGCGTCATAGTGAAAACTTCCACCACGCCGTTCGCATGCGCGGGCTAATCCGGTGGTGTACTTGTGGATGTCGCCTGTTGAGTCCGAAGGTGTGTAGAACCCACCATAGAAAGTGCCGCGCAAGGCCGGCTCAATGGAAGTGATCTCGCTCACCGTGACCGGCCGCCTGTCAAGGCCTCCTTGGACGAGCAGTTGATTGACTTTCGTAGCGTGGTCGAAGCCAGGCTTATCCCAGTAGACATGAAGGATCCCCCGGCGAACGTGGTCGAAATCGATGCCCTCACGCTCCGCGATGTCAAACATGTGCCTGCGCGCCGCGATCGCCAGACGGGTGGTGGCAACAGTGTTCTCGCGGTACTTGGCGATATGAGAGACAAATTCCGCGAGCCAGCTGTACTTGTGCCATGTCGGCGCGGGATTCATGAGGAGCGGCGCGTCGCGCCTCGCCATCCACTTGATGCCTTTTAAGATCGTCGACCAATGATTCCAGACTTCCGCATTGCTCGCCGACAGCTGCCCGCCGTTTGCAAACGAGGTCTCCATTGCGGCATAGCGCTGACGCTCTAGCACGGTGACCTCATACCCATGTTCCAAAAGGGCATAGGCCGTCGACACGCCGGTAATGCCGGCACCAATCACAACAAGCTTGGGCATTTAAGTCTCCAGACGGGACAATGGGTTCGGGCCAATCGGTCCGTGGCTCCTTCCCCAAATCTGTCCCTGTACCTGAGAGCTTAACCGGGGCGGCCCGGCTTTCCCCTTCGGTGGACGCTCACGGCGTCTCTCTCCAGATTGTTCGGCAGGACGGTCGCTTGTACCTGAGAGTTTCCTTGGGGGGTTGCTCCTTCGGTGTCGGCAGCGTGCCGATCTCTCCCGTACTGCACTATCGAACGGTCCCGTTTATAG
>NZ_RZSX01001250.1:0-1335 GCF_004023105.1 Mesorhizobium sp. M5C.F.Ca.IN.020.32.2.1
GTGCTGGTGCGCCACGAGAACGGGTTGGTCACTGTCTATGGCCACACCCGCTCGATCGAGGTCCAGCGCGGCCAGAAGGTCAAGCGCGGCCAGGAAATCGCGCAGTCCGGCATGAGCGGTACCACCGACTCGCCGAAACTGCATTTCGAAGTGCGCAAGAATTCGGCGCCGGTCGATCCTTCGACCTATAAAAGAAAAGTCGATCCGTCGACCTATCTCGAATAGAACAAGAAAAGCAACTGCGCGCCGCCTGACCTCCAGTCCGGCCCGCCGGCTCAGCCCGCTCCGCAAGGGGCGGGCTTTTTCAGTCTTCGTCCCTAATCTTTGAGCGATTTGCCGAGCCGACCTGCCAGATCCTGGGTGAATTGCCAGGCAACGCGGCCCGAACGGCTGCCGCGCGTCGTCGCCCATTCCAGCGCCTCGGCGCGCAGCGTCTCGGGATCGATGGCAAGGCCGTGGTGGCGGACATAGCCGTCGACCATGTCGAGATACTCGTCCTGCGAGCATTTGTGGAAGCCGAGCCAGAGGCCGAAACGGTCGGACAGCGAGACTTTTTCCTCGACCGCCTCTGACGGGTTGATGGCGGTCGAGCGCTCATTGTCGATCATGTCGCGCGGCAGTAGGTGCCGCCGGTTTGAAGTGGCGTATAAGATAACATTGGCCGGGCGGCCCTCAACGCCGCCTTCCAGCGCCGCCTTCAGCGACTTGTAGGACGTGTCGTCGTGGTCGAAGGAGAGATCGTCGCAAAACAGGATGAACCGGTAAGGTGCTGCCTTCAACAAATTCATCAGCTTCGGCAGCGTGTCGATGTCCTCTCGATGGATCTCGATGAGCTTGAGCGGCAGGTCCAGCTTTGCCGAGGCATTGACAGCCGCATGCACGGCCTTGACCAGCGAGGACTTGCCCATGCCGCGTGCGCCCCACAACAGCACGTTGTTGGCTGCGTAACCGGAGGCGAAGCGCTCGGTGTTGTCGACCAGTATGTCGCGGACGCGGTCGACGCCGCGGATCAGGCCGATGTCGACGCGGTTGACCTTGAGCACCGGCTCCAGATAGCCGGGATCAGCCTGCCAGACGAAGCAATCGGCCTCGCCGAGGTCGGTTTCCGGCACCGGCGGCGGGGCGAGGCGGGCGACCGCCTCGATCAGACGGTCAAGCTTCTTGTTCAGGGCTTCAATGGTGCTGTCGCTCATTTCTTGTCTTTTTGTTTTTGCATTCAGGAGTGTGACAACGGAACCTATTCGATTCCGGCGGTTTCGGACCGGCTCCAACCTTTTGTTAGAGCATGATCTTTTCCGAAACCGCGCTCCATTTTTTGGGATCATGCTCTAACAC
>NZ_RZSX01001251.1:0-1335 GCF_004023105.1 Mesorhizobium sp. M5C.F.Ca.IN.020.32.2.1
CGTCAAGGCGCCGGCCCATGTTTTCCTGACGGCGGCAATCCAGTCGGCCTCACCGATCTCGGGATCGTCGGCAGGAATGAGGTGGTTGAGGACCAGTCTTTTGACCCCTGCATCACTGGCGATGCGCCCCGCCTTCTCAGCAAAAGTATGGCTGGCGAGCAGATGCTCTCTGAGCCGCGCGCCGTTTCCGGTTTTCGCGACGAGCCGCTCGATGCCCTTCTCCAGCATCGCTTCATGGACGAGGATGTCGGCGCCCTTGGCAAAATCGGCCAATGGCGGAAAGAATGCCGTATCGGCGGAGAACACCACGCTTTGTCCGGCATGCTCGAAGCGCACCGCGAAGCAGTCGGTCACCGGCGGATGGTCGACGCGCAGCGCCGAAACCTTCAGGCCACGTTTCTCCATCACTCGGCCTTCGCCGAACTCGACAATCGAAACCATATCTTCGATATCAGGCCGGCCTTCGTCGACAATGCGTGTCTCGATGTCGAATTCCATCGCCTGACAAAAACGCTGCCAGTAATGGCCGGTGCCGGGCGGGCCGAACACGGTGACCGGTGTCGCCAGACCCGCCGTCCAGGCGGTGTGGACCAGCGGACCGAGTTCCAGCACATGGTCGGAATGCAGATGCGTGATGAAGACCAGGTCTAGCGCCTTCGGGCTGATGCCGGCATCGGCGAGCCCGCGCGTCACGCCAAGCCCGCAATCGACGACGATGTAGCGCCCTCCGATCTCCAACACCGACGAGCTCGGCCACGGTCCGCCCGGCCGAAGTGCCGGGCCGCCCTTCGAGCCCAGCAGCACCAGCCGATCCCGCGTTGGATCAGCGCTCAAGACCAGTCGCCCTCCGGCGTGCCGTTGAAGCGCTTCTTCAGATCGGCCCAGCAGTCGATGTAATTGTCCTGCCGGGTTTCGAGCTCGGCGGCGTAGCGGGTCAGCATCTGCGGGAATCGCGTCTCGAACATGAAGGCCATGGTGTTGTCGAGCTTGACCGGTTTCAGCTCAGCGCGCGAGGCCTTTTCGAAGCCAGACGCGTCAGGCCCGTGGGCCAGCATCAGATTGTGCAGGCTGATGCCGCCCGGAACGAAGCCCTCCTCCTTGGCGTCGTACTGGCCGTGGATCAGGCCCATGAACTCGCTCATGATGTTGCGGTGGTACCAAGGCGGGCGGAACGTGTTTTCAGCCACCAGCCAGCGCGGCGGGAAGATGACGAAGTCGATGTTGGCGGTGCCCTCCTCGCCGCTCGGCGCGGTCAGCACCGTGAAGATCGATGGATCGGGATGGTCGAACAGGATCGCGCCGACCGGCGAAAAGGTCTCAAGATCATATTTATAG
>NZ_RZSX01001252.1:0-1330 GCF_004023105.1 Mesorhizobium sp. M5C.F.Ca.IN.020.32.2.1
GTATTCGACGTCTTGCCGGGACCAACGGCGGGCGATGTCACTCTGGAGCTTCAAAGCGGGGCGACCGGACGGGTCCTGCTGTCACGCAACTTGACTGCCGCCGACAGCACACCCTCCACCGTCGAGGATAGTGTCGCCGGCATTTTGAGTTCGGCCGCTCCCGCCTCTGGCACGATCTACAACTACATCGAACAGAGCGGCCTTCAGACCGGCCTGACGGAATGTCTGCTGCTCAACGACAAGTACTATCTCGACCAGGGCGCCAAAACCCATGAGGCTGCCTATCGCTGTCTCGAAAACCTGATCAACCGGGATGCGAAATCGTCACTCGTCTATTCGGAGCTCGCGACCCTGCATCTCGAGGCGGCCACAGATCACTACGCCTATCCGGCCGGCGCGACGATCGAACAGGCGATGTCGCTTGCCCGTCGCGCCGTGCAGATGGGGCCGACCAGTCCCTATGCCCACCGTGCCTATGGCTATCTCAATTCCCGCCTCGGCAATTCGGAGGAATCGATCCGCTGGATGCACAAGGCCTACGAACTCAACCCTTACGACCTCAGCATGGCGGCAGCTTACGCCTATGGGCTGATTTTTGCCGGCAGGTATAGGGAGGGAACACCTATCCTAGCTCACGCCGCCGAAACTTCCAGCGCCCATCCGACCTGGTGGGACTACGGGCTTTTCGTCGGGCAGTTCATGGCGGGCGATATGAATAAGGCCGCGCTTGCCAGTGATGCGTTGCAAGCGACGCCCACGAAATCGCACTATCTGGCTGCGCGGCTGATCGGCGCGAAGGCAGCCGGCCGCAATCAACTGGCCCACGAACTCGCGGACGAGATGACTGTCAAATTCCCGAAATTCGCTGCAGATCCGCGCGCAACCTTTGTCGAGCGGAGATACCCCGCCGATCTGATCGACCGGCTGGTCGAGGCCTTGCGTGCCGCCGGGCTCGGCAATGCCAGCTAGCGCTTCTAACGCACGGCTGATCGCGGGAACTCACTGGCCATCGGCTTGGACAAGGCGCAGTCGAGCCATAATCTGGAACCTCGCGTACTGTTTGATTTTGCAGTAGAACCATAAAATTCATGATTTCATCCCTTTACGCTGCCGAACGGGGCGCCGGCCCGAAGACGGTTGTCTTCCTGCATGGCTTCGGCGGTTGTCACGGCGACTGGCAGGAGGTGATTTCGACACTGGCACTTGGTTCACGGACGCTGGCCTATGATCTTCCGGGCCATGGGCTATCCCTCGATTTCCCGGGTGGTGGCCCGGCCAAGGCGGCCGCTCGGGCCGTTCTTGCAGACCTCGCCGCACGCAGAATTAGGAG
>NZ_RZSX01001253.1:0-1325 GCF_004023105.1 Mesorhizobium sp. M5C.F.Ca.IN.020.32.2.1
CTCCAGGACGTCGCGCGGCGTGTCGACCTTGGGTAGCAGGATGGCGTCGGGCTCGCCGCGTGCCGCGGCCAGCAAATCGTCGGCGCCCCATTTGCTGGAGAGCGGGTTGATGCGCACGATCATCTCGCAGCGCCGGCCATTATGGTTGGCAACCGGGCGATTGGCGAAGATGCCGGCCAGTTTTTCGCGCGCAGAAACCTTATCGGCCGGGGCTACCGCATCTTCGAGATCGATGATGACGGCGTCGCAGGCCAGCGATGAGATCTTGGCCAGCGCCTTGTCGTTCGAGGCCGGGACGTAGAGCACTGAGCGGCGCGGGCGGTAGGTTTCGGTCGTCATGTCCGATCTATGCCGTCTGCGGCGGGTCGAGGCAAGCGGTCTTCGCCTGCACGAAAACTGCATAAACCTCCCGAAAATCTCCTCGGACCCGCCTCGCTGCCCGCATTTCGGCTGGCGAGAAGGGCGGCATGCAAGAGCGAGAAAAATCCCGTTGGTCCCTGCCTTACCGCCTCCACAATGACGGTTGGTGGCTCGTAGATCCGCCGCGGGCGCACCGTTCGGCTACTCTCTTCCCCTTCATCCGCAAATCTCCGCCCCGGTATGCCGCCCGGATCAAAGCCGCTGAGAACGTCCGATCATGACATCGTTACTTACGGCCGCTCCGAGCTTTTGCGCGCGATTCGGCGTTGCGGTCCTGCTTGCCGCGCTGGCCGATTTCTTCTTCTACGGGCCGCCGGTCGGCATCACGCTTTTCCTGTTCGGCACTACGCTTGCCGCCGCAGTCGCGGCCATCCATCCCTCGGCGCTCAGCGCCCGCGGCATGTGGCTCGGACTCGCCGCCCTGCTTGTCGGGCTGCTGCCGCTCATTGAAAATGTCAGTGCGCTGTCCGTCGCGATCGGGCTGGCGGCGATGGTCGTCTTCGCGCTTTGGCTGGTCGGCCGGCTGCGGCGTGGGCTTCCCCGCATTGCCGGCCAGGTCGCGCTCTTCCTGCTCGCGGCACCATTCCGGTTCGTCCACGATTTCTTCCGCTGGCGCAAGGCGGCGCGGCGGCTTGGCCAGCGGCGTATCCGCCTTGCGGCGATCGGCGTCTGGATCATGCCGCTGACCTTGGGCGCAGTGTTTCTCGCGCTGTTCGGCGCCGCCAATCCGGTTATCGAATACTGGCTGTCGCTGATCGATCTCCACGCACTGCTCGACCTCATCCAACTGCCACGGCTGGCGTTCTGGCTGGTCGTGCTTGCCGGCGTCTGGGTCTTTCTGCGCCCGCGCCTGCCGCGCTTTCTCCGCCGCATTGCACATCTCGCATTGCCTATCCCCCTCGGGG
>NZ_RZSX01001254.1:0-1323 GCF_004023105.1 Mesorhizobium sp. M5C.F.Ca.IN.020.32.2.1
ATCGCCACCTGTTCCATGGCAAGCAGCGCCGCACTCTTGCCCGAAGGTGCCGGTGCGCTCTTCGGCTTCGATTGGCAGGAGGCGAGCACAAGGCCGGCGGTGGCGACGAGAGCGAGGCGGGCGATCGTCTGTCTCGGGCTCATGCGGCGCCTATTTCGAATTCGGAAAAAGGATGAAGATATCAAGCGGCGACGCCGAGGGCACTTTCGAACAGCGCCCGGCCGTCGCTGCCGCCATGCGCTGCTTCGATCAGGTTCTCGGGGTGCGGCATCAGGCCGAGCACATTGCCCTGGACGTTGATGATGCCGGCAATGTCGTTGATCGAGCCGTTGGGATTGGTGCCTTCGGCATAGCGGAACACGACCTGGCCTTCGCCTTCGAGCCTGCGAAGCGTCTCGGCGTCGGCAAAATAATTGCCGTCGTGATGCGCCACCGGCGAGCGGATGATCTGGCCCGGCCGATAGCGACGGGTGAACATCGTGTTGGCGTTGGCGATCTGCAGCTTGACTTGCCGGCAGACGAATTTCAGCGAGGTATTGCGCATCAAGGCGCCTGGCAGCAGGCCGGCCTCGACCAGGATCTGGAAGCCGTTGCAGACCCCGATGACCATCACGCCTTTGGCTGCCTTTTCGGCGACCGCCCGCATCACCGGCATACGCGCGGCAATGGCGCCGCAGCGCAGATAGTCGCCGAAGGAGAAGCCACCCGGGATGGTGATCAGGTCGACATCGGGGATCTCGGTGTCGGTCTGCCACACTGTGACCGGCGGCGTTCCCGAAATCTTGGTCAGCGCCGCGATCATGTCGCGGTCGCGGTTGAGGCCAGGCAGAAGAACGACGGCTGATTTCACCTCAGGCGATCTCCACTGCGTAATTCTCGATCACCGTATTCGCCAGAAGCTTGTCGCACATCGCCTTGAGATCAGCCTCGGCCTTGGCCTTGTCGCTCTCGGAGAGCTCGACGTCGAAAACCTTGCCCTGCCGCACCTGGCCGATGCCGTCAAAGCCCATCCCGGACAGCGCATGCTCGATCGCCTTGCCTTGCGGGTCGAGCACGCCATTCTTGAGGGTTACGGTAATGCGGGCCTTGATCACGCTGGACATGCTCCTGTTCGAAGTGTTGAGCGGCAAAGAATCTCAGTGCGGCTTGCCTTTGACGCCATCGGTAGAGGCGACGAGCACTGGTCCGGCGGGACGCGGCGGCTCGTTTTCGTTCATGATGCCGAGGCGGCGGGCGACTTCTTGATAGGCTTCGACCAGCCCGCCCATGTCGCGGCGGAAACGGTCCTTGTCGAGCTTGTCCTGGGTCGCCACGTCCCACAGA
>NZ_RZSX01001255.1:0-1307 GCF_004023105.1 Mesorhizobium sp. M5C.F.Ca.IN.020.32.2.1
CGCCCTGTGCGGTGACGCCGTGATTGCCGGCAAAGACGAAGACTTTGACGCGGCCGAGCTTCGGCATGTCGCGGCCCTGCCAGCGCGCAAGCCAGGCCGCTATGGTTTCCAGCCGGCCGAGACTGCCTTGCGGCTTGGTCAACGTGTCCTGGCGGCGGGCGACAGCATTTGCCGCGGCGTCGCTGCCGGCAGGCAGGTCGAGGCAGGCCGCGCGTAATTCATCAAGCGATTTGAAAAGCATGGGGGCAAAGTCTCCGAAACAGAGTCAGGAAAGGCAAACGGAAGCGACGAGCAGTATTGCGATCTCGCCAAACTGCTGCAGCGCGCCGACCGTATCGCCGGTCTGGCCGCCGATCTGGTTGAGGCACAGCATACGGAAGGCGGCAAACAACAGGCCGAGCAGGATGAGCGCGGCGACCGCGCCACCGAACCCTAGCGTCAGCCCCGCCACAGCGCCGAGCACGGCGCCGGCAATGGCGGTTTCGGCCGACACGGTGCCTGCATCGGCCGAGAGACCGTCGCTGCGAGCCGGCGGCAACAGACGCATGAAAGCGCCGAGCAGGCCGCGCGAAGCGGCATGCGCAGCGATGAGAGCGACGAGAACTTGCACCGGGCTGCCGAATTCCGAAAGCACGCTCCAGCGGATCAGCAGCGAGAGGCCGAGCGCACAAGCGCCATAGGCGCCGATGCGGCTGTCGCGCATGATCTCCAGTTTTTTCTCGCGTGTCTTGCCGCCGCCAAAACCGTCGGCGACATCCGAAAGTCCGTCTTCATGCATGCAGCCGGTGGCGAGCAAGGTTGCGGCCAGGGTCAGTGCTGCTGCCGGACCGTCGGCAAGCCCGAGCCAGGTCCCGATCGCGTAAACCAAGGCGCCAATCAGAGCGACGGCGAGGCCGGCGACCGGCGCTGCCCAGATCGCGGCAGCAAGGCTGCGGTCCCGGAAATCGACGACCGGCAGCGGCAGCCGGGTGAAGAAGACGAAGCAGAGCGCGATGTCATCGAGCGCTTGGCGGGGCGAAGGGGGCATGTCCTTGAGTTTGAGCATGATCTATTCCGAAAACCGGTTCCTACTTTTCGCTGACGCGGACCTCCGGTTCGGGATCATGCTCTCGCCTCTCGCAATGGCATGGAAGAAGGTGCCGCTGACATGGCCGCGGCGGTAACCGGAGGCGCCGAGCGGATTGCCCTGGCCGTCAGCGAGGTCGGCCAATGGCTCGTCATTGCCGGTCGCGCTCATCTGCGCATAGTGGAATTCGTGACCGCGGATCAGCGTGCCCTGGGGCCCCAGTGGACAATCGGCGCGCAGC
>NZ_RZSX01001256.1:0-1304 GCF_004023105.1 Mesorhizobium sp. M5C.F.Ca.IN.020.32.2.1
GTCCTGCAGCGGGTGGCGCAGAGTGCCCGCATGCCGCGCAGGATTGTCCTGCGTCCCGGCTGGCCGACGACGACGCTCCACCAGGTCGGTGCGCCGCAGGTCGTGATCACCCCGATCTTCGTCACATGCCTCATCAGCGACTGAATCCGTCGGTTGCCGGCCGGCAGCCGGAAGGCGACGTCGGTCGCCCAGACCCGGTCGAGCCAGCCCTTCAGCATTGCCGGCAGCCCATACCACCATGTCGGATAGATAAAGAGAATTGCCTGGGCCCAGTTGAGATTTTCGATGTGCGGCTTGAGCACCGGATCCTGTGGGGCGTGTTCATTGTAGGAGCGTCGCTCGCCGCAGCCCATGACCGGATCGAAATTCTCCGCATAGAGGTCGAGCAGCCGCACCTCCCAGCCCCTCGCCTTCAGCACCTCGATGGCACTATCCCGGATCGAGGCGCAAAAGCTTTCCGGGACCGGATGGCAGTAAACCACCAGGACCCGCATCAGAAGGCATCCATGCTGGCGGCGACTTTTGCCGTGAATCTCTTCCGCGTTTCATCGGTCGACAGGTTCATCGAATAATGCGCAAGATAGGCCACGGAGGCACCTGGCTTGACCGTGGCGCGCAACACACGCTTGACCAGCTTGCGCGGCGGGTCGCCCATCAGCATGGCGTGCAACCGGCTGCCCCCATAGGTGGTGACCGCCGCCAGCTTGCGGATGTTGTGCAGCGACGGCTGCACCTTGCCATTGACCAGCTTGAACGAGACGCCGGGCAGGAAGACACGGTCGAAAAAGCCTTTCAGGATCGCCGGATAGCCGAAGTTCCACACCGGAAACGACAGCACCAGCGCCTCGGCCCGCAGCAGGCGCTCGACATAGGGCGCTGCCGGATCACCGGCGCCGCGATCGTCGTGATAACCGAGCCGCTCGGCCCGCGTCAGCCGGGGATCGAAATTCTCGGCATAGAGATCGCAGTCGTCGACGGCGTGGCCGGCTGCCGTCAGCCGCTCGACGATCACCTTGTGCAAACCGGCATTGAAGCTGGTCTCGACCGGATGGGCGTAGAGAACGAGGATGTTCATCACCCCGCCTTCTGCAACCCCTTGAACAGGAACGACTTGCCCGAGCGATAATCGTAGTCCGGGTTTTCCCAGGCGATCATCTTGCCGGGATTGAGCAGCCCTTGCGGATCGGTCTCGTGCTTGAAGGCGAGCTGCACCTCGTCGGTCTGCTTCATGCCGCCCTCTTCCAGCGTGTAGCGGTGCGGGTTGAAGACCCAGCAGCCATTCTCTTCGTGGATGCGGATTATCT
>NZ_RZSX01001257.1:0-1303 GCF_004023105.1 Mesorhizobium sp. M5C.F.Ca.IN.020.32.2.1
GTCCTTGAGCGATGCCAACGTGGAAAAGCCGGTGCCGAAGACATCGAGCGCGATGGAAATGCCGGCATGTGAAAGCCGTCCGAGCTTTTCATCGACCCTGTCCGGGTCCACGGGCGATTCTTCTGTTATCTCAATTTCGAACATCGTTGCAGGGAGGTCCTTTGCCGCCAGACCATTCAGAACCATTTCGTCGATATCGCCGGCCTCCAATTCGCGCGGTGAAACGTTCATCGTCACACGAACATCACGACAGTCAGCTTTCACCAAGGCGTCGATAAAAGCGCAACATTCGGAAAATACAGCTTGAGTTAGCAGCTGGAGCATTCCGGTTTCGCGTGCCGCTGTCATGATTTCGGGCGGAGAGATGGAACCGTGAATCGGATGGGACCACCTTAGCAACCCTTCAAAACCGATCACAGCTTCGGTGTCGAGTCTTACGATTGGCTGGAACCAAGGGCCCAAGCTTCTCGTCTTTATCGCCGAATGAAGATCGCGTTCGATTGACTGGCGGCGTTGCAGTTCCCGGTCGAGCTCGGCATCGAACAGGCAAAATTCGTTCCTGCCACGGCGCTTAGCTGTGTAAAGGGCGATGTCCGCCCGCAACAACATTTCCGTCAGCCCCGGGTTTTTAGCCGAGTATATTCCTATGGATGCCCCGATCCGGACGGAGGCGACGCCAGGATAGGGGCGAGCAAGCTTGGATATGAGATTGGATGCGAGATTGCTGGGAGAAGGCGAATTTCTAAGCGAGGAAAAAACCAGCACGAATTCATCGCCACCGATGCGGGCGAGCGTTGAGCCCTCCGGTGCTTCTTCCTCTATTCGGCGGGCGATCCTGGCAAGCAGCTCGTCACCCGTTCTGTGACCGTAGGTATCGTTGACAGATTTGAACCCATCCAGATCAATCAGCATGGCCACAAAGGGCCCATCAGTGTTCTCAAACTGATCGATTGCATGTTCGAGGCCGCGCCTGTTGAGGAGCGCGGTAAGATGGTCCTCCCTGGAATTGCGCTCCATTTCCGCGGCAAGCCGCTCGGCTTGATGTCTCAGGCGGCTCGCGTCACGGAAGCGCGCTTGTCCAACGAACGAGGCTCGAGCCAGGCCGCCCTCGAAAAGCAGGACGGCAAAAGCCAGAATGTAGTTTTCCAGGGTTCCCTTCGTCAGCAAGCATGCGGCGGCAATGAGGAGTGGCGGTGTGATGAAGTATATCGCTGCCGCAGCATATGAGCTGCCGTACGTGACCGCGCCAGCTGAAATGCCCGCCAGAATTATTAGATGCAGCGATGCTTGAGACGTCGTGTAC
>NZ_RZSX01001258.1:0-1302 GCF_004023105.1 Mesorhizobium sp. M5C.F.Ca.IN.020.32.2.1
CGTTCACGGCGCTGATCGACGGGCGGACAATCCTCGACCTGACGGAGGGTCTGCAGCTTCGCCGCAGCCGCGTCATGGGCGCGTGGCGCATCGAACTGTCGGGGTTCACCGACACGATGCGCCAGCGCCTCACCGCCTACGGCCTCTTCCACGAAATCATTTCGTGGAAGCTCAGGATGTTCGTGCCGGCCGATACCAGCGGCCTCACGGTGCTCGAGCGCTTGCTCGACCGCTTCCCGATCGAACGCGTCAGCGAGCGGGAGGCTGCATGATGCCTCGTCACGATGCTTCCGACCTCGCCCTTCGTCTCGGCGAACATGCCGAGGCGGTATGCCGCCACTACCTGTCCAACGGACGCCGCTCCGGCAACTATTGGACGGTCGGCGATGTCCGCAACGCTCCTGGCCGCTCGATGTTCGTGCGGCTCAGGAATTCTCCAAAGGGGCCACCCGGCAAGTGGACCGACGCCGCGACGGGGCAGCACGGCGACCTGCTCGATGTCATCCGCGAGTCCCTCGGCCTTGTCGAGTTCAAGGACGTCGCCGACGAGGCCCGCGCCTTCCTCGCCATGCCGTTGCCGGAACCCGACCCACGACTGTCACTCGCCAAATCGGTTCCGGTTCCAACCGGATCGCCGGAGGCCTCCCGACGGCTCTTCGCCATGTCGCAACCGATCCTCGGCACCATCGTGGAAACGTATCTGCGTGGACGCGGCATTACGACTTTGCACGGAACCGGATCGCTACGGTTTCATCCGCGCTGCTACTACCGGCCCGACGATGATGGACCGACCGAGACTTGGCCGGCGATGATAGCAGCGGTCACCGATCTCGACGGGCGGTTGACCGGCGCACATCGCACCTGGCTCGCGCCTGACGGCACCGGCAAGGCACCCATCGACACGCCACGCCGCGCCATGGGTGACCTCCTCGGACACGCGGTCCGGTTCGGTGTGCCCGGAAGCGTCATGGCGGCCGGCGAAGGCATCGAGACGACGCTCTCGCTCAGATGCGCCATGCCCGACATGGCGATGGCGGCAGCGCTCTCGGCGGCTCATCTCGCCGCCATCCTCTTCCCGCCGACCCTCAACCGGCTCTATGTCATTCGCGACAACGATCCGGCCGGTGACGGTGCCCGCGACACATTGATCGAGCGGGCAACGGAGGCGGGGATCGAGGCGATTGTGCTGTCGCCGGCAACGGAAGACTTCAATGAAGACCTCTGCCATTTCGGACTTGCGACCGTCAGCGCGTCGATAGCGGACCAGCTTAGGCGCAGGGATCGCATCCGCTATCTGAAGCG
>NZ_RZSX01001259.1:0-1299 GCF_004023105.1 Mesorhizobium sp. M5C.F.Ca.IN.020.32.2.1
AGATCGGAAACCCCCCCGCCAGTCCGACGCCGGTCAGCAACAGCGCGCATACGCCGACCTGCAATGCCCCAAGGCCAAAGATCTCTCGCCTGAGGCCCCACAGCCGCGACGGTTGCATCTCCAGCCCGATGATGAACAGGAACATGACGACGCCGAGCTCGGCGACGTGAAGAATCGCTTCCGATTCGGAAAAGATGCCGATGCCGAACGGGCCGATGACCACGCCGGCCGCCAGATAGCCGAGGATGGAACCAAGCCCCACGCGCTTGAAGATCGGTACGGCGACAACACCTGCGGCGAGCAGCGCCACCACGTGGATCAGATCGCTGCCCGCTGCTTCTGCTGCCATGCCTGCCGTTCCGTTCTCTCTAGAAACCGCTGCATGTGCTGCGGCATCGAGCAGCCAAGATAGGGGCTTCGGCTGAAATCGAACAGTCCGAATTCCGGAAACTGGTGCAGCAGTGTTGCAGCCGCGCTCCACAGCTTTATGCACCCGCTGCGCTGCGTGTTGCAGCAATCGGGCGCTAAGGACGCGCGGCTTTGGCCGTGAAGGGCGGACGACGATCAAATCCGCGCCTTTTTTTTGAGGGAGACGACTGACATGAAGATTTTTTGCTTGTTGCCATTGGCATCGCGGCATTTGCCGGATCGGCCTGCTAGAACGCACCGGACTGCACGACTGAAATGCTGACCAAGAAAGCTCAGGACATGACTGCAGCCCTTCAGGAGGCGATCACCAAGGATCCGGCCAAGGCGGCCGATCTCACCGCCAAGGTTCAGGCGGTCACGGCCAAGTATCAGGGCGCTACGACGGCGGACGAGGCCTGCAAGGCCTATGACGAGCTGACCGCCGCCATCAAGGCCTGAGAATCGATTTGAGTTTTGCGAAAGAAGCGGTGGCCGTGGCTGCCGCTTTTTTTATAGCGCGGCGCCGCACGTCCTGTCGGACGCGCAGATAAGCGCTCAGTTCGGCGCGATGGAGCCGACTTCGACCGTATCGACGCGCTTCAGCTTCATGCCGATGACCGGCACCAATTGCTGGTCGACGCGCACCGCAACCGTCACCGTCATCGAATTGTCGTTGGGGACAAGAGCCTGCATCACGCCGCGCAACTGATTGCGGTTGATGGTGAAGACGACCTTGTTGGGGCTGACCACGTTGCCGCCGATAATGTCGAGGCCGGAACCGGCGGCACCGCCCATGAAGCTGCCCTTGTAGCCCTCGCGGCCCTTGTGCTGGATCGTCGCCGACATCTGCTGGGTGAACATGCCGACCCGACAACCGCCGTCGAGCGACAT